>JAJQDF010000249.1 GCA_021202325.1 Clostridiales bacterium
GATTGGAAACATCCACGCCTCTGTCAGACAAAAATAATCTGTCATTTTCGGATATCAGCAGTTTCTCCATGGTCAGCTCCCTTATCTCTTTGCCGTACACGTCGTATATGCTCTTTGAAAATCTTTCCTTAAAAGTATTTTCCGATATGCCATCGGTCATTCTCAGCCCCATGAACATGAATTCCTCTTGCTTTTCGTCCTCGGTCAATACCTCCCTGTCCTCGCTAAGTCCTTCAAAGCTACTATATTTTTTGAAATCATATGTATTGCGGAACCTCTCGCCGTTTACATAGGAATGGGCACCCATTCCGAAACCCCTGTATTCCTCTGTTCTCCAATAAACAATGTTATGGCGGCTCTCAAAGCCGTGCTTGGAGAAATTGCTTATCTCATACCGTCTGTATCCCTTATCCGCAAGCATTTCATTGGCAAGGTAGTACATTTCCCTGTCCAAGTTTTCATCCATTTCCTTTATTATGCCCTTCTCGTACATATCATAAAAGGGTGTGCCCTCCTCAATTATAAGGCTGTAGGCCGATATATGCTCGGGATTAAGCTTTATTATTTTTTCAAGGGTTTCCTGCCAGTCATCCAATGTCTGTGTCGGCAGAGCAAACATCAGATCCACATTAATATTTTTAAAGCCTGCGTCCCTCGCCTGAAGATAGTTGGTCTCAAATACATCCGCTGTGTGTATTCTGCCTATTTTTTTAAGCAGTCTGTCCTGCCATGCCTGGAGCCCCATACTTAAGCGGTTAAAGTACATGCTTTTCATTTCCGTAAGCTTTTTCATGTCCAGTGTGCCGGGATTTGTCTCAATTGATATTTCGGCATCATCGGCCACATCGAATTTTGACATGACAGTATCGATTATTCTTCCCAAAAGCTTCGGCGGAAGCACAGATGGCGTTCCTCCGCCGAAAAATATAGTTTTAACCTTCATCCCTTTAAAATCAGACGAATATTCTTCAATTTCCCTGCACAGTGTCCTTACATAGTCCTCATAGCAGTTTTCCGGTAATGCAAAGGACGGAAAATCGCAGTACAGGCATTTCCTAACGCAAAACGGTATGTGTATATATAATGAAATATTATTATTCAACAGTTCCATCTCCCAGTGATACGAATAGCATTATTATCCCTAATCACTATAAATCATTTTTTCGCCGTAGTCAATCGTGGCCGTGGCGGAGCCGTGACGTTAGTTGCGGCGAAGCTAGGGCGTTAGCCGTGGGCATAAGCCATGGGCGCAAGCCGTGGCAGAATATAACGGCCGTTCTTCCGCCTTCGCAGTTCCGATTCAGTGATTAAAAAACTTTTTCAAATTTTTATCCTTTTCATCTGAAAAAGCGGTATACTATTAATCATAGAAAGCACCTTCCTTATATTTGGATTTTGTCGACAACATATTCTTAACATAAAGTTGGTGCTTTCTTATTTTATCTATTTATTTTTCCTGCAAAAACTTTACTCTATACCATCTATCACACTCGTAAAGTACACTACTTCTCCATCCTCATCATAGCCGTATATCTCCAACGCCTCCGGCCAAATGTCCTCCGATTTGAAATCAACATCCTCCATTGTTACGGAGTTAAAGAAAAATCCGTCGCTGTCCACCGGCAAATTTATCTCAGCCATTATTACATAGTCCTTTCCGTCGTCGGTGTAATCATTGTATCCGACAACGACCTTTACTCTTTCTGCTTCTTCTACATTGCTCATTCCGTATACAGCTTTAAAATTCCTGTCAAAAACGGCTGTTATCCCGTTGACATCGGTATAGCCCTCTACTCCGGTGCCGCCTCCGTCATAGCCCAGCTTCCACGTTCCTATACCTGTTCTATAGGCAGTCACTGAGGAAAGGCTGTCCCCGCATTTTCCTATTACAAGCGCATTTGTGCCCTGTCTTTCTATATGGAGTATTTTTTCCGAAGGGCCGTAGTGAAGTCCCTTTTCGCAGGCATACAGTACGGCTTCCGGCGAAGCATAGGAACTATCCGCTACAAAATAACACGCCCCAATAAGCAGTATTATAATAATGTAAAGGACAGTCTGCCTCTTTCGGCTCATTGAGTTAATTTTATTTATCAGCTTCATAAACAGAGCCCTCCCCCAACGGTATTTCACAGTATATGCTTCGTCCTTGGTAATCATAATCCACAATAAGCTTTTCGGCATCGGACGGAAAATCAACAAAATATGTCTGGTGCCTGTTTATTGGACCTCCGCCGGAAAAGCCTCCGCCGCCTAAATATGTGTTTCCGTTCTCATCATAAAAGCAGTTCCTGCCCAATTCAAATGTCCAATATATACTGTCCGAAAAGAGCTTATCCCATGTTCTGTATCTCACTTCCAGCTCTCCGTCGTCATAATATATGACCTCGTCTATTACAAGCCTCATGTCGTCCAGTATGAATTTTTCGCCGACCTCCACCGAATACACTATATTCGCTTTCTCCGAATGTGTATTGTCATACTCTCCGAAAATATTTTGGACGGCATTAATTCCGTTTGAGACAATTGAAATTGCCGCCGCAATTACAATAACCACAGCCACAGTCCTGGCGGTAAGCCAAATTGTACCAAGCACAGGATTATGCGCCGCATTGAGTTCTCGTCCAATTTCGTCTGCCTCGCCCATATTTATAAGCGCCATGCTTACAGCCTCAGCCTCGCTCATGCCCTCCATGGCATAGTCATCAATCATATCCTCCATATGCTCCGTCAATTCCTGTTTTACGCTGTCCCTGTCATAGAAAAATTTTATATGCTTTACAACCTTGTCCGTAAAATCATTAATTTCAGGCGAAGGCATGGGCTCCACCTCCGATTACTTTGTTCACTGAGCATGAGAACTCTTCCCACTGTTTTTTCTCCTTTTCCAGTCTTTCCTCTCCCAAAGGTGTTATTCTGTAGTATTTTCTGGTTTTGCCGTTTTCCGCCTCCTGCCTGTAGGATTTTACAAGGCCGGCATTTTCCATTCTGTGAAGCACCGGATAGAGAGTACCCTCCTTGAATTCAAATGTGCTGTCGCTTCTTTCCTTAAGCTCCTTTATTATCTCATAGCCGTAGCGGTCCTTTTCTTTGAGCAGAGCCAGCAGCATAAGCACAGTGCTTCCTCCTATCAATCCCTTGTCTATTTCCATGGTAAGTCCTCCCTTCGCTTTATACCTAGATTATCTATGTATATATTATACCTAGAATATCTATGTATGTCAACGGTTAACAAAAAATTTTATTCTGCATTAAAAAAGGACGTGGTTCGCACGTCCTCTATCATTGTAATATTTAATACTCTTATACTATTCTGTTTATAAACTCGCCGCTTTCGGCCAAAGCCTTAAGATTGGCATATGTAAGCTCATAAACTCTCTTATTCATATAGTTTGAGCCCGAGCAGGTATGCGGCGAAAAAATAAGATTATCCAAATCCCACAGCGGATTATCCTCCGGAAGGGGCTCCTCCTCATATACATCCAGTGCCGCTCCCATTATGCTTTCGTTCTTAAGCACATTATAGAGCGCCTTAGTGTCAACGCTCTGTCCTCTGCCAACATTTATGAGAATACTCTTTTTATGCATTTTCTCAAGTATATCCCTGTTAATAATGTGTACGGAACCGTCGTTCAACGGCAGGGCAACAACTATTATGTCAAGGCCGCTGACCATATCCGAAAACTCATCTATTTCATGAATCTCATCAAAATATTCGGCGCTTTTTCCGCTGCGGTTGAAGCCTATAGTAACGGCATCAAAGGCCTTAAGCCGTTTGGCAATCTGCATTCCTATGCTTCCCGTTCCAAGTATGGCCGCCCTTTTGTCGGTTATTTCCTGAAGGCGGAAATCCTTTTCCCAAATATGCTCCGACTGCTGTTTTCTAAACTTCATGGCCTTCTTATAAATTTCAAGAATACGCATAACAGTAAACTCGGCAATCGGCACACTGTAGACATCTCTGGCATTGGCGAAAACAATTCCCTTTTCCCTGAGCCTGTCTACGGGCAAATTTTCAAAGCCGGCACTTGTTGCCTGAAAAAGCTTAAGATTTGTGAACTTATCAATGTCCGCCCCTTTGAAAGGATCAAGGCCGACAAGTACATCACAGCCGTATTCCTCATCGGTAAAGGGCTCGGTCTCTAAGCCGTGGTCTATTATCTCGTAACCGAGCGCCTGTATTTTTTCTCTTATATCGTCGTGCCATTTCTGGCCCTTAGTCAATACAACCTTCATTGCCGGCCTCCTGTCTTTTTATTTTCCGTACTGCTTTATTACTCCGTCCTCTATCATCTGCTGAGCCTCTTCGTCCGTATAGCCAAGCTCCTTCATAACCTCAATGGTGTGTTCGCCAAGAAGGGGCGCCGGCTTTGAGTCCAATCCTTCGTTTCCGTCAAACTGCACCGGAGTCATGGGCAGCATAAATTTATTTCCGTTCTTTGCGGTGAATTCCTTAACATAGTTATTATCAATGGCCTGCTGGTCGGTGGCTATATCCTTCCACTGGTTAGTCTTTTCGAATGCAATGTCTGCCTCCGTCAGCTTTTCAGCCCAATATTCTCTGTCATTTAATGCAAACTGCTCCTCTATCCTTATGCAGCAATGCTTAAGTCTGTCCTTATCGGCAAGCACGTTGGGGAGGGTTCTGTAATTGGGATCGTCTTTAATGTCGTCAAGTCCGAAAATATCACAGAATGCATCCCAGTATCTTTCGTAGGCAAGCACCGTAAGCGTAATCCATTTGCCGTCCCTGCACTTATATGAATTGATAAGCGGATTTCCGGGAGCATAGCGTGACTGCGGATATTCAACACCGTACTGTGCTCCTATTATCATAAGCGAGTTAGCCCAAATCGATGTTCCATAGAGTGAAACAACAATCTTTTCGCCAACTCCGGTATTTTTAGCCTTTATTATTCCGCCCAAAAGTCCTGCGGCAAGGGCAAGACCTGTAGTATGGTCGCCCGTTGCATAGGGTGCTGTTACAGGAGATTTTCCGTCCGGAGACATATCGATAAGCGCTCCGCCCTTTGCCCAAAAGGCCACAACATCATAGCCCGGCCTCGGCGCATCCTTGCCGTAGAGGCCATATCCCGAAATTACTCCCACAACGAGCTTAGGATATTTTTCGTGAAGCTGTTCATAGGAAAGTCCAAGCTTTTTAAGAGAGCCTGCCCTTACGTTTGAAACAAATGCATCGGCCTCGGAAAGGAGCTTTGCCATTATCTCCTGTCCCTTTTCAGTCTTAAGGTCAACCGCTATACCCCTCTTGTTGCCGTTCTCGTATTCCCAAACCGGGTTTTCGTCATCGGTATAAGGAGTATCTCCCAGGTTTACGCCGAACTTTCTCATGGGATCGCCGGAAAAACCTTCGACCTTAATTACATCTGCTCCCCAGTCCGCCAGCATCCTGACTGAGCACGGAGCCGCCGCATAGGTTGTAAAATCAACGATTTTAATGCCTTTCAATAAATCTGCCTGCATTTGCTGTCATCCTTTCTTAATGTCACGCTTTTTTTGCCATCATGATATCAAAAAGCTCGGAAACCTTAACAGGTTCTTCCTCGCCTGTTGCCATATTTTTAAGCTTAACGCTGTCCTGCTCTATCTCGTTGTCGCCGAGTATTACGGAATAAGCCGCACCTATCTTATTGGCATACTTCATCTGAGCCTTTACGCTTCTGCCTACGCTGTCGCATTCGGCCTTTATTCCTGCCGAGCGCATACGGTATGTTATGCCCTGTCCCTTTACAAGTCCTGCCTGACCTATGGCACCAATATATATATCCTTTTCCTGCTTCTTTTCAAAGGCGCCGTTTTGAGCCTCAAGCACAAGCAGAAGTCTTTCTATTCCTACGGCAAAGCCTGCGCATCCGGTAGGCTGTCCGCCGCACTCTGCCACAAGATTGTCATAACGTCCGCCGCCGCATACTGTTCCCTGGGCGCCGATACCGTTTGATACAAACTCGAAAACTGTCCTTGTATAGTAGTCAAGACCTCTTACAATCTTGTCGTCAACCTCATAGGGAATACCCATCTCATCAAGCATAGCCTTAACCGTCTCAAAATGCTCTCTGCATTCATCGTCAAGATAATCCAGAACCACAGGCGCACCTGCGATAATGTTCTGGCACCTTTCCTCCTTGCAGTCCAGTACACGAAGGGGGTTCTTTTCAAATCTTGAGCGGCAGTCATCGCACATTTTGTCAATGTTTCCGCCTATATATGCCTTAAGCGCATCGTTGTATTTCTTTCTGCACTGGGGGCAGCCAAGGCTGTTTATTCTAAGCATTACATCATTTATGCCAAGTCTCTTAAGCAGCTCGTAGGCCACTGAAATAACCTCGGCATCAAGGGACGGGCTGTATGAGCCGTACATTTCCACACCGAACTGATGGAACTGTCTCTGTCTGCCCTTCTGTGTATTCTCATATCTGAACATGGGGCCGATATAGAAATATCTTGTGGGCTGGGGATTGTTGTAAATTCCATGCTCGATATAGCTTCTTGCGGCACCGGCTGTTCCTTCAGGTCTTAATGTTACGCTTCTGTCGCCCTTATCCTTGAATGTATACATTTCCTTCTGAACTATATCCGTTGTCTCTCCGACGCCCCTCAAAAACAGCTCGGTATGCTCAAATATGGGTGTGCGTATCTCGCCGATTCCAAAATCATCGCATATTTCACGCATTATCTTTTCTACTCTCTGCCATTCGTCCATATACGCTCCGTATATATCCTTTGTGCCCTTAGGCGCTTCTGTAAGCATTTTGTTTCCTCCCGTAAAAATAATTACATTCCTTTTCGTTTTCTGTCTATCATCTCGTCGATTCTCTCTATATATTCATCGACGTTTTTAACATTGAATATTCTGTCAATTCTGCCGCTCGCACTGTCAAAGAGCTTTGTCGATGCTCCGGCTCCTGCGGCAAATATAGACTGTGTTTCTTCCATTATAACCACATTGTAGACGCTTTCAAAGCCTTTTTTTGCATATCCCACATTTTCAAAGCTGCCGAGCATATTTTTCTGCCTGTACATATAGTAGGGCGAAAGTCCCATGTCGACCGCTCCCTTTGAGGATATATCCAGCATTTTTTCCATGAGCATGGCCTTGGCCAAGTCGTATTCTCCCAGTTTTTCCTTGAGCCTTGATGCTCTTTTTACGGCCAATGTATGCACCGTCAGGTTCTCAGGAGAAAGCTTTTTTATTTCCTCCATGGTATATGCGGCCTCTGCCTCGCCTTCCTCGGGTAGTCCAAGTATCAAGTCCATGTTTATGTTATCATGACCGGCCTCTCTTGCCTCGGCATAAACCCGCTTTATGTCCTCTACGGTATGCTCCCTGCCTATTAGCCTCAGGGTTTTGTCATTCATTGTCTGAGGGTTTATGGATATCCTGTCCGCGCCGTTTTTCTTTATTACTTTCAGCTTTTCCGCCGTTATTGTGTCCGGCCTTCCGGCTTCAACCGTATATTCAAGTATATTTGAAAAATCGAATATATCAGCCATTCCCGTCATGAGCCTGTCCAACTGCTCCGCAGTCAGCGATGTTGGTGTTCCGCCGCCTATGTATACGGAATCCAGTCTTTTGCCCTTTGCCTTTTCGCCTAAAAATCTCAGCTCTTTCAAAAGAGCGGTAATATATCCGTCCACCTTGCCGCTGTATTTTGAAAGGGGATAGCTTGTGAATGAGCAATATAAGCATCTCGACGGACAGAAGGGTATGCCGACATATAGGCTTATACCGTCCTTGTCGGCTTTTTTGAGTATTTCCCTCTCGGCTACGGCCACCTTTGCCGCCAGCTCCGCTTTCGGCCTTGTTGTCTCATATGTTTCTATGAGCCGGTTTACGCTTTCCTCCGCCGTAAGGCCTTCGTCAATATATGTATTTATTTTTTTAGCCGGCCTTATGCCGGTCATCATTCCCCAAGGGGTATACTGGCCGGTTCTCGCCTTCAGCATATGGTAAACTGCGGATTTAAGCGCATATCCCACGCCGTTTTCACCGACCGTTTCGGCTTTGGAGCATAAAAGAACGCCGTTTTCGTAAAGCTCGGCCATGGCACTGCCTCCGTCAAGCCTGCTCCTTACGGTCATTCCTTCGTCCTGTATGCCCTCCACCGGCTTATATTTTTCATTGGGCATGAAAATCTGCACAGCAGTCTGTATGTCGTTCATTTTGTCATGTCCGTCCAAATAAATGTATATCATAAATATCCCTCTTAAATTTATATGTCTGCTTTGCAGACAATACCATATATAAAAGCCCGATTGCTTCTTGCTTCGCATTCACGCAATCGGTTCCGTAATTCGTATTCCGCTCATTTTTCTACAAAAAATGGCTACATACTCATTACAGTCAGGTTCTCTAATACCCGTGCTCGGAGCCATGTTAACATGGCTCCAGTAGGTCTATTGAGAACGCTTTTATAGTAAAATCGGGAATAAGCCCTTAGTCCTATTCCCGATTTTCCATAGTATCAAAACAGTCTGTCACTGTCCAGCAATATGGTTACCGGACCGTCGTTTACAAGCTCAACCTTCATATGAGTTCGGAACACGCCGCTTTCTACATTTAACGGCAATTCCTTGGCTTTTTCAAGCAGTCTGGCAAATATTTTATCAGCCTCATCCGGAGAAGCCGCATTAAAATAGCTCGGCCTTCTTCCCTTTCTCGCATCTCCGTACAGAGTAAAGTTGGGCACAAGGAGGATTTCTCCGCCTACGTCCTTCACAGAAAGATTAAGCTTATCGTTTTCATCCTCGTATATTCTCAGATTCGTCAGCTTTTCAAGCATATAATCCATGGTTTTGTCATCATCGGAGGATAAGAGTCCAACCAGTACCATAAGACCGTTTCCTATCTCGCCTTTTATCTCGCCGTCAACGGTGACCTTTGCCCTCTCAACCTTTTGTATTACCATTCTCATATTTTTACCTCTTTATCAGGAATTAACTCGCTCTATGTCCTCTACGCCCTTTACGTTTTTCAGATGGGAACAGACCTTTTCCAGCTGTTCCTTGCTTGTTATCTCAAGGACAATATTAACAATGGAAAGCATATCCTTGGTCGATCTCGCATTGAATGATTTTACCGGAAGATTTTCCTCCGAAAGGACCTTGCTTAAGTCCAGAATAATATTCGTTCTGTCCTCGCAGAGAAGACGAATTTCGGCCTGGAACGACAATGACGGGCCCGTGCCGTCTTTTCTGGCAATCTCCCACTCGGCATCAATAAGTCTGTGCCTGTTTTCCTCGCCGAGATTGAGAATGTTGGCGCAGTCGGTTCTGTGTATCGATACGCCTCGTCCCCTTGTTATGAAGCCGACAATTTCATCGCCGGGAACCGGGTTGCAGCAGCGTGAAAATCTTACGCTCACATCTCCGATACCCTTTACGACAACTCCGCTGTCGCTCTTCTTCGAGCTCTTCTGAGCCCTTTCTTCCATCTTTTTAAGATATTCCTCAGCTGTCTGGTTCTTCTTCTGTTCCTTAAGATATTCCTCGATAAAACGGTTTATTACCTGTCCTTCTTTTACTCCGCCGTGGCCTACAGCGGCGCAGAGGGCATCCCAGTCCTTGAATCCGAACTTATTTACTACAATTTCTGTCCATTCGGGCTTTGAAAGCTCCGAGAAGGAATATCCCTTTTTCTTGGCATCGGCTATTATAAGCTCTTTGCCCTTTACTATGTTTTCTTCCTTGAACTCCTTCTTGAACCACTGGTTTATCTTTGTTCTGGCGGTGGAGCTTTTTACAAGCTTGAGCCAGTCACGGCTGGGGCCTCTGGAGTTCTGCGACGTGAGTATTTCCACAATGTCGCCGTTTTGTATTTTATAATCAAATGTAACTATCTTATTATTTACCCTTGCTCCGACCATCTTATTTCCGACAGCCGAATGTATATTATAGGCAAAGTCAATTGGTGTTGAGCCTGTGGGCAGCTCTATTACCTTGCCCTGGGGTGTAAATGCATATACCGAGTCGTTGAATATATTCAAATCCAGCTTAAGGGTATCCATAAACTCGTGGTTATCGGAAAGGTCCCTCTGCCATTCGAGTATCTGTCTGAGCCAAGCCATTTTCTCGGCCTCTTTGTCCTGTCCCGTGTCGCCGGCATGTCCCTCTTTATATTTCCAATGGGCAGCGATACCGTATTCACTTGTACGGTGCATATCCCATGTTCTTATCTGAACCTCGAAGAGCTCACCTGTGGGACCGATAAGAGTATTATGAAGTGACTGGTACATATTGGGCTTAGGCATCGCAATATAGTCCTTGAATCGTCCCGGCATGGGCTTATACATATCGTGTACAATACCCAATACAGCATAACAGTCCCTTACCGAATCAACGATAATTCTTACCGCAAAAAGATCGTAAATCTGGTCGAGTGTCTTATTCTGATTTACCATCTTTTTGTATATGCTGAAGAAATGCTTGCTTCTGCCATAGACGGTGCCCTTTATTCCGGCCTCGGTTACCTTCTCGTTTATTTCCGCAACAATCCTGTTTACTATGTCCTCACGTTCGCTCTTTTTCTTTTCAATCTTGTTCTTAAGGTCATAGTAAGCATCGGGTTCGAGATATTTGAAGCACAAATCCTCCATCTCGGTACGAATCTTAGAAATACCGAGCCTATGAGCCAAAGGCGCATAAATATCAATGGTTTCCTGTGCCTTTTCTCTCTGCTTAGCTTCCGTCATATAGTTAAGCGTACGCATATTGTGCAGACGGTCGGCCAGCTTTATGAGGATAACCCTTATATCCTTCGCCATTGCCAAAAACATTTTTCTGTAGTTTTCCGCCTGTATCTCTTCCTTTGTTGTGTAGGAGAGTTTACCGAGTTTTGTAACGCCATCAACAAGCAGCACTACCTCTTCGCCGAACATTTCTTTAATATCGTCATATGTATACGGCGTATCCTCTATTGTGTCATGCAGCAGTCCGGCCTCTATGGATTCCAAATCCAGCTCCATCTCCGCAAGTATATAAGCCACCTTTAGCGGGTGGATTATATATGGCTCTCCTGATTTTCTTTTCTGATCTTTATGTGCTTCCTTGGCAACATCGTATGCCTTTTGAAGCATTGTAAAATTGTCGGTAGGATGATATTCCTTTATTTTATCGACCAATTGTTGATATAATTCATCTGGTGTTTCCACAGCTGTCAGCTCCCCATTAACAGCAGTCTATATCCGTCAAAAATTTCGTACACTGCTCCATATTAATATGTAT
>JAJQDF010000246.1 GCA_021202325.1 Clostridiales bacterium
TTGTAGATTGCCGTTAATTTCACAATAGATTATGATAACTACAGAAAAGGTTAATTGGTACAACCAAAATATTTTAACGGAGGAAACAACAATGGAAAATAAATTACTACATGCGGCTGAAAGGAAGGTCTTTGAGGGCGTGGTTGATGGCGTAATCAAGCACGTTGAAAAGGACCCCTGCAAAAACATGGTTCAGGTTATCAATATGATTGAAAAAGTTGCCGGGGATACATTAAAGCCTGAAGCATATGATAAGCTCCGCTCAGCTTTTTCCGAAGAAAACGGAAAATGGGGACACTATTTACAGAGAGTTTTGGAGGAAGTAGACCCCTTCGTGCTCAAGCAGGCGTTTATGACTCTTGGCTATGAATCTGCTTTCCGTGGATATAGAACAGCTCAGGAAATGTCGGAAAAATATGACTGCAATATTCCTTGGGTAATTCTTATGGATCCAACAAGTGCCTGCAATATGCATTGCATAGGCTGCTGGGCTGCCGAATATGGCAACAAGTACAATCTTTCATATGAAGATCTTGACAGCATTATTACACAGGGCAAAGAGCTCGGTATCCATGCTTATCTTCTTACAGGCGGCGAGCCCATGGTTCGTAAAAAAGATATTATCCGTCTTTGCGAAAAGCATCAGGACTGCGCATTCCACGCATTTACAAACGGTACACTTATTGATGAAGAGTTCTGTCAGGATATACTCCGTGTCGGAAACTTTATGCCTTCAATCAGCGTAGAAGGTTATGCAGCTGAAAACGACGGTCGCCGCGGCGATGGACATTTCGAACACGCTATGCATGCCATGGATCTTTTGAAACAGCATAAACTGTTCTTCGGAACATCAATCTGCTATACAAGCGCTAACTATAAGACAGTTACATCGGATGAAATCCTCGATATGCTTATCGATAAGGGCGTTAGATATACATGGTATTTCCATTATATGCCCGTTGGAAACGATGCTTCACCGGATCTCCTTCTTTCACCCGAACAGCGTGAATATATGTATCATAGAGTAAGAGAAATCAGAGGCTGGGAAGGCGGCAAAGAGATATTTGCGGTTGACTTCCAGAACGACGGTGAGTTTGTACACGGCTGTGTTGCCGGAGGAAGATGCTATTGCCATATCAATCCTATCGGCGATGTTGAGCCTTGCGTATTCATTCATTATTCAAGTGCCAATATCCATGACAAGACTTTGCTTGAGTGCTTTAAACAGCCTATTTTCCAGGCTTACAGAGAGCAGCAGCCTTTCAACAGCAACCATCTCAGACCTTGCCCTATGCTTGAGAATCCCGGCAGACTTATGCAGATTGTTAAGGAAACAGGCGCTGTATCAACAGACCTTCAGTCTCCCGAATCTGCAGAACATCTTTGCGGCAAGTGCATTCAGTATGCTAAGGATTGGAAACCCGTTGCAGACAGACTTTGGGCTGAATCCCATCCTGATCAGCAGTAATAAAATAAAAAACATTTCAGCAGTAAAGGAATTTTCGAGTTCCTTTACTGTTTTTTATACTCCGCCTGACTTAACGGAAGCTAAAGGAACAGAGCATTTTTGAAAAATATAACGCCTACTGTTCAGATTTATTGTATAAAGGTCTTTTTATGGGGCAATAATACCTTCAGAGAAATCAATTAAAGGATTTCACTACTTATGGAGGTGCCAATATGAAAAGAAATAAATTCATGGAATTTTTGAACAGCAAAGGCCAGTATGCCGCTATTTTTGCGTTCATAGTTGTTGCCGGAATATGCGCCGGAGCAGCGGCCTATAACAGGGGAGTGAGTGAAACGGCCGAGGAAGAACAGGCCGAAAACAGCGAGCCTGTACTTACTAACAGAAATGCCGAACCTGCCGCAGAAAGTAATACTGAACAGGAGACAGCGGCTCCAAAAAATACTTCTGAGACAAATACAGAGAGTGCAGAGCCGAAAAACACAGAAACTGTTCCTGAGAACACAGATAATGATTCGGCTTGGCTGGATGAGGATGAGGAAGACTTTGAGATTGCACTAAGTTGGCCTGTGGAAGGCGACATACTTATGGGCTACAGTCCTGATAAGCTTGTATATGATGCCACCCTTGACCAGTATAGAACAAATAACAGCGTATATATTGCGGCCGAGGCCGGTACTGCGGTTAAATCTGCCGCCGACGGAGTTGTGGCGGAAATTTCTGAAGATGATATACTCGGAAACTATGTTGTTGTGGAGCATGAAAACGGCTGGAAGACTACATACAGCCAGCTTACGGACATTGAGGTTGCCGTGGGCGGGACTGTATCACAGGGCGATATAATTGGAGCTGTAGCCGAGCCGTCAATATATTCTTCGGCAATGGGAAGCCATATTGAGTTTACGGTAATACTTGACGACATGACCGTAGATCCGGAAATTGCCATAGGATGAATTTAATAGGACCATATATTCAGACAGCAGAGGACAAGTAAGCCAAAGCTGTCTGTTTTTTGTATTGATATGGTTGAATTATATAAACTATGACATGACTATTAAGAAATTTTTTATTTTTTGTTACAAATTTAAACAAAATTTTGTTGGGTTTTTGCACAGATATGGTATAATCAAAGTATCTATTTAATTTAGGAGGAAAAGATATGGTATATTCAGAGGAACAGAAAAAGGCCTTGAAAATCAGGGTTGACTACAATAACATGATGAAAAAGTATGTTGGGGAATATGGTATTTCCGACGCTGAAATTACTGCCCTTACGGGAAAGGCGGGAAAAGCGCACAAAGCCATGGAGGAGAAACGCTTAAACGGCGGTATGGACTGGAGACAGCTCCCCTACAACCAGAAGGAGGTTGTGGCTGATATTAAAGCCTATGTTGACGAGGTTAAGGACGATATTGATGCCTTTGTTGTACTTGGTATTGGCGGCTCGGCTCTTGGCCCTATCTGCGTTCAGCAGGCAATCAACCATCCTTTCTACAACGAGCTCCCCAAGGAAAAGAGAGGCGGCTATCCCAAGCTTTATGTTGCCGACAATGTAGATCCCGAAAGACTGTCATATCTTTTCGAGGTCATCGATCCGGCAAAATCCCTTTTCAACTGCATTTCCAAGAGCGGAAGCACTTCGGAAACAATGAGCCAGTTCATGATAATAAAGGAGCTTCTCGAAGAACTTCTCGGCAAAGAGGAGGCCGCTAAGCATATCGTCTGCACAACTGATATTGCAAAGGGCAATCTTATCAAAATAGCCAAGGAAGAGGGCTATAAGACATTTATTATCCCTGCCGGAGTAGGCGGAAGATTTTCCGAGCTTACACCCGTCGGACTTCTTCCTGCGGCAATGTGCGGTGTTGACATCGAGGCCATGCTTGAGGGAGCGGCTTATATGGACGAGCTTTCAAAGACAGAGGATATTTACAGCAACCCTTCATACATGTTTGCAATATTGAGCTACATAGCCATGGAGCAGGGAAAGAACATCTCTGTTATGATGCCCTATGCAGACAGCCTTAAATATATTTCAGACTGGTTCGCACAGCTTTGGGCTGAGTCCCTCGGCAAAAAGACAGACAATACCGGAAACGTTGTAAATGCCGGACAGACTCCCGTTAAATCTCTCGGAGTTACTGACCAGCACTCGCAGGTACAGCTCTATACAGAAGGCCCCTTCGATAAAATGATAGTTCTTATCGGAGTTGACAAGTTTAGAAGAACAATGACAATTCCTAAAATATATCAGGATATCCCCAGCCTTGGATTCCTGGGCGGAGTTACACAGAATAAGCTTATCGCCACAGAGCAGATGGCTACCGAGTATGCGCTTCAGAAGGCAGGAAAGGCCAATATGACAATTACCCTTCCCGAAGTCAATGAATTTACCCTTGGAGAGCTTATGTATATGTTCGAGGTTGCCACAGGCTTTGCCGGAGAGCTTCTCAACATCAATGCATTTGACCAGCCCGGCGTTGAAGAAGGAAAGAATGCCACATACGCAATGTTCGGCAGACCAGGATATGATGAGAAGAAGGCCGAGCTTGACGCAAAACCGGAGAAATCGGAGAAATATGTCATCTGATGAAAATCTATAATTGCTTGTAGTGTGTAGTGATTAGTGGGAAGTGTGTAGTGCTAAGAAACACTTGCTTATTATATTGCTGATGCTTTATTCTACAGCTGATTATATTATAAAATAATTATAAGCGGCTTGATTTAAATGGTGAACCATTTATTTCGAGCCGCTTTTTTGCTGTCCAAAAAGAAAGCCTCAAATGTCGGAATTTGCGATGCATAAAGCAAGTAAGAAGTCAGCATATGACAATTTTTTCGCTTTGGTGATGGTATATTAAAACCAACGTAACAGTGTATGCAAAGGGAGGAAATAATATGCAGACTGATTTTCAATCAAACGGTACAGCCTTTCCGACCAACGTCAGACAAATGGGATCTGCCGATGACGGATTGAAAATATATATGGAGGATTATGTTCATACATATCTTTATCAATACGCCAGAAGCAGCGCCACAGGCGAAAAGCTGGCGGTGCTTATGGGAAAGACAATAGTAATAGACGGGCAAAAGACTGTTTTTATAAGCGGCGTTGTCCAGGCGAGGTACACCGAAAAGCTAAAGGGCATGGAAACCATAACAAATCAAAGCTGGAAATACATAAGCGAGGATATAGAAAAATATTTCAGCGATTTGTCCATAGTGGGTTGGATGCACTCCAGGGCATCCTTCGGCGCCTTTGTCACATCCAGGGATGAGGCATACCACAAAAAGGTTTTTCAGGGTGACTCCCAGGTATTCTTTGTTGTCGATCCTGAGGATAGGCTGGACAGGTTTTATGTGCTGAATGAAGCCGCATCGGCACTGAGACCGGTAAAGGGATATTTCGTTTACTATGATAAGAATGTACAAATGCAGGAGTATATGCTTGCAAACAGCCTTGTACAGCCAAAGAATTCAGGCATGGATATGGACGAGGAAGAAAAAGAAGCCGCTCATATGGACGCCGCAGCAAAAATACGTGCCGTTTTGTTGAACAAAAACATCGAAAAGGTAAAGAAGGTGAAATTCAAATATGCGGCCTTCACCTGCGTAAGCGCCGTGATGTGCCTGATATGCGTGTTTATGAGCATGAGTCTAGCCACCAGTGTTTCAAGGATAGACAAGCTCGAAGATGAGGTTGTGACGGTCAAGCAGACTGTGGCCGAGCAAAGGGAGGAAACATTGGCGCTGGCAAAGGACGTGTCAAATTACAGTCCTGTCATAACAGTAATGGCTGCGGAAAACAACAGCGGTAAGGAGGACAGCGATGAGAAAAGAACTTACACAATAAAGGAGGGAGATACACTGGCTGGAATATGCAGACTTTTTTACGGCGATGACAGCAGGCTGGAAGAAATAATGGCAATGAACAATATTACAAACCCCGATGTAATATATTACGGCAAAGAGCTGCAGCTGCCGTAAGAAATGGAACAAATAAATGCCGGATTTAGGTACATATAATCCAATAATAAACCCCAATGACACAAATGGCCGGAAATCCGGCCATTTTATCGTTATGGATTTTATTTGCCCCAAAGAATATTTCGATGTTGTTTTTATTGCTGTCGGTGCCCTGAAACATCAATGCGTTTTTGCCGTGCTGTATGAAGCATGGACAGCCGCAGCATTAATTTTCAGTAAGCTTTTCCATTTTGTCGAGCAGGCCTTTGAATACATCCATGGCGGCCTCAACCGGTTTTTTGGAGGTCATGTCAACTCCGGCACCCTTGAGCAGGTCTATGGAATATTCGGAACTGCCTTTGCTTAAGAAATCCAGGTATCTGTCGATGGCAGGCTGTCCTTCGTCAAGTATTCCCCTTGAAAGGGCAATGGCCGCAGAATATCCTGTGGCATACTGATATACATAAAAGGCATTGTAGAAATGGGGTATCCTTGCCCATTCTATGTTGATGTAGTTATCGATCACAATATCATCGCCGAAATACAGCTTATTGAGGTCATGGTATACTGCCGAAAGATTTTCGCTGGTGAGAGGCGTGCCGGAGGCGGACATTTCGTGAGCTTTCTTTTCAAATTTGGCAAACATAGTCTGACGGAAAAGTGTTCCTCTGAACTGCTCCATGAAATAATTGATAAGATAGAGCTGTCTTGTTTGGTCCTTCTCTGTCTTAAGCAGGTATTCCATAAGAAGTGCCTCGTTGCAGGTGGAGGCTACCTCGGCTACAAATATTTTATGACCAGAATATACAAAGGGCTGTTTTTTCCATGTAAAATAGCTGTGGAGAGCATGCCCCATCTCATGTGCCACTGTGAACATACTGTTGACGGTATCGTTGTGGTTGAGAAGAACGTAAGGGTGGCCGCCGAAGGCTCCCCATGAGTAGGCGCCGCTTCTTTTGCCTTTGTTTTCGTATACGTCAATCCAGCCGCCGTCAAAGCCTTCCTGGAGGGCATCGGTATATTCGCTGCCCATTACGGATAAAGCTGATTTTACAGTCTTTTTAGCTTCCTCATATGTTATTTTCCAGTCAACATCCTTCACCAACGGCGCATAAAGGTCATACATATGAAGCTCGTCAACGCCGAGGAGCTTTTTCCTTAAAGCAACATATCTGTGCATGAGCGGAAGCGCCTCGTGTACGGCATCTATGAGGTTGTCATATACGGATAAGGGAATGTTGTCGTCCTCAAGAGCCATTTCCAGCGCCGAAGAATATTTCCTTGCATTGGCATAGAAAATATCTTTTTTGACTGAGGCATTGTATATTGCGCCTATTGTGTTTTTCTGCTTGAGATAGGTCTCATAGAGGGCATCAAAGGCCGACTTTCTCAGAACTCTGTCGTCGCTTTCGAGATATGATACATATTTTCCGTGGGACAGCACATGCTTTTCACCGGTTGAATCCTCTATTTCGGGGAATTCCATGTCGGCCTCGTTGAGCATTGTGAATATTGTCTGCGCCGATGAAGAAATATCATCAACGGAGGCAAGAAGCTTTTCCTCAGCCTCGGAAAGAGTATGTTCTTTTTGGCGGAGTATGCCCTCAAGGAGATGCTCGTAACTTTTAAGGCTAGGGCATTCGGCATAAAAGCTGTCTATTGTTTCCGACGAAAGGGTTGAAATTTTCGGTGCAATAAACGAAGAAGCGGAAGCTACGGCTATTGCCAATGTATCAGCCTTGCCGGAAAGCTCCTGATATTTTGCGTTTCCGCTGTCCTCGTGGAATTTCATATAGGCATAGACATAGAGCCTATCCAGCTCTTCACATATTTCATCATTAAAGGAAAGGGCCTCGAAAAGAGAATTTCCGCTTTTGCATATTGTGTCTTTATAGTTTTCCATGAGCTGAGCCTTGTTTTCCAGCTCTTTATATTTTTGTTCCCATATTTCATCTGCGGCAAATAGGTCTTCGGTGTGCCACGTATAGTTTTTGTCTGCTTCACTTCTTAAAGGAAGTTTGTTTTCTGCCATAATTATCACCTCGAAAGAAAGTATACCACAAACGGCATGGAATGTATACAATGGACGTTTTATAAAAATTTATATTGGCGGGAGTTCCTGCATAAAATTTGACCTTTGTGTAAAAATTATCTCCATAGCCAAAAGATAATGGAGGAATAAAAAATGGAACAATTTTCATACAGAATAACAGATACCGCAGGAATACATGCCAGACCGGCCGGACTTATAGTAAAGGAGGCCGCCAAGTATAAATCCCATATAAAAATAAGCGCCAACGGTAAAGAAGCCGATGCCAAAAAGATATTTGCGGTAATGTCCCTCGGCATACGAAATGGCGAAGAAATAATAGTAACGATAGACGGCGAAGACGAAAAGGATGCCAAAACAGCGCTTTCTGCCGTTATAGGCGAAAATCTTTAAGGAGGGCTGAAAATGACTGAGCTTAAGGGAAAGGGCGTTTGCCAAGGCGTGGCCAGAGGTGAGGTCTGCTATATAAAGAAGGCCGCCGCAGAGGTGGAGAGAAAAAGAATATACGATATTCCGTCAGAGGCGGCAAAGCTTAACATGGCCATAGAAAAGGCGAGGGAACAGCTGAAGGAGCTTGAAAAAAAGGTAAAAAAATCTGACAAGAACAGCGCCATGATATTTGATGTCCATCAGATGATGCTGTACGATCCGGACTTTACCGGTGACATAGAAAAATATATAGCCGAAAATGAGGTCTGCGCCGAATATGCCGTTATGCAGACAGCTAAAAAGTATGCGAAAATGCTTGAGGATATGCCGAACCCATATATGCAGGAGAGAGCCGGCGATGTGACTGACATAGCCGAAAGACTTGTAAACATACTTACGGAAAACGAGTATAAGCCGGCAATGCACGGCAGGGTTATAATTGCCGCTGATGACCTCTCGCCCAGTGAAACTGCATCATTCAGCAGAGAAAACATATTGGGCATTATTATAAAAAACGGTTCGTCCACTTCCCACACGTCCATACTTGCCAGAACAATGGATATACCGGCAATAATAAATGTTGACGGTCTGGACAATTCCATTGACGGCAAAACAGTATTCATAGACGGAAGCGAAGGCAAAGTATACGTAGAGCCCGATGAGGTCACCTCCGCCGTAATGGAAAAGAAGGCACAGCTGGAATCCATTAAAAAAGAGCGGCTGATGAGGCTAAAGGGAAAGGAAACCGTAACTAGGGACGGCAGAAAAATAGAGCTTTACGCCAACATATCCACAGCCGCCGACATAGATGCCGCCATACTCAATGATGCGGAGGGTATCGGCCTTTTCAGAAGCGAATTTATGTATCTGGACAGAAAGACACTGCCGACCGATGATGAGCTTTTCGAGGTTTATAAATCAATAGCCGCCAAGATAAAGGATAAGCCTGTTATAATCAGAACTCTGGACATTGGCGCAGACAAGCAGGCGCCGTCACTGGGACTGCCTAAAGAAGAAAATCCGGCACTGGGCTTTAGAGCCATAAGGATATGCTTGGAGAGAACCGACATATTCAAAACACAGCTGAGAGCCATATACAGGGCATCGGCATACGGAAACATATATATTATGCTGCCGATGATAACATCCGAGGTCGAGGTTATTCAGGCGAAGGCAATAATGCTGGATGTAAGGGATGAGCTGAGAAGTGAAAGTATCGAATTTAAGGAAGTGCCCGTCGGAATAATGGTGGAAACGCCTGCCGCCGCAGTAATCAGTGATAAATTGTCGAAAATTGTCGATTTTTTCAGCGTCGGCACAAACGACCTAACACAGTACACCTTGGCTGCCGACAGACAGAATCCGAAGCTTTCAAACCTCTACAGTGTTGAAAATGAGGCGGTGCTGAGGTTGATAGAAACCGCCGCCGAAAATATCCATAAGGAGGGCAAGTGGATAGGCATTTGCGGAGAGGCCGCCGCCGATCCAAGGCTTTTGAAAAGGTTCCTAGACATGGGAATTGATGAGCTGTCGGTATCATCGGGCTATGTGCTGGGTGTAAGGGAAATGATAAGGATGAGCTGAGTATAAAAACCAGTGGAAGAAGTGATTCCTCCGCTGGTTTTGTCTAAAAGAATACAATACTGACAAAATATATTATCAAAATTAATACCAGAGGCCATTTGAACAGCTTTTCCTCGTACTGCTTTTGGGGAGCGTAGTCGAAAACGCTTTCATCCTCAATCTTAAACTCCTTCTTTTCCTCCGGAAGCCTGAACAGAGGCTTTCCTCTGCCGTATTTGCGTCCCATAAGAGATATAAGATATATTATTATCGGTATCGATATGAGTGACATATATAAATACGGCACAAAAAGCTGAGAAAAGGCTTCCTCAACGGTGACCTCGGTATAGGCTTCGGCGGTTTCCGCCGCCGCAAAGCTTACACGGGAAAGCATAAGCGATGAAAAGTTAAGCATAAAATGGGTTACCATGCCGGGAATAACCGATTTTGTACGGTATACCATGTAGCAGAACAGTATACCAATGAGCAGTGTATACAAAAACTGCTGAGGATCAAAATGCGCCAGAGCGAATATTATGCCGCCCATGAGGCAGGCTCGCTTGAGGCTTACATTTTTCAGCCCGGTAAATACTGCTCCTCTGAATATAAGCTCCTCGAAAACCGCCGGAATAATACATATTGTAATTATGCTTATTATAAGGGGCGATTCATAGGCCACGCTGAGCTCTGTTGTTACATTATTAGGGAAAAACATAACGCTTATGAGAGAAAGAAGTGATGTGATTGGGCCGACGGCGATGGAAAGCACTGCTGCCGAGAGCAAATCTACAAAGCCTACTTTATTCAGTGAAAAAACATCCTTCATTTTTCCGCCGAAAAAAACGCCGCCAAGCAATACTGTAGGCACGAATATCACGAGCTGAACCAGTATATTAAGCACCATAGTGTCCATGGAATATATATCCACTGCGGCGACAATGGCGAATGTGCCGACGATATTTATCAATATATATGTTAGAAAATAGATATATGTCTTAGATGTCCTTGTCAATTTAAAAATCCTTTCAAAGGGGTAGATTGGGGTTAAAGTCTTATATGCTATTATACAACAAATGAAATCGGTGTCAATAAATGGGGAAGGACTTAAAAATTAAATAATAATTAATTAGAACGAAACACCCCTGCCGAATCCGGCAGGGCTAATTGCAGAAAACTATATATTTAATCATCAGGAATATCATCCGAAAAATCTCCGTCTGCCCAAATATCGTCACCGTCATCGGGGAACTCGGGCGAGCCGTGAGGATATTTTTCACGATAGCGGCGGTTTATTGCTTCGGAGACAAACAGCTTTATTGAGGCCACAATCGGCACTCCGAGGAACATACCGAATGCTCCGCCGAAATATGCGCCGACAGCTATGGCGAAGAGTACCTCTAGGGGAGTAAGCCCGGTTGGATCGCCAAGAAGTCTGGGGCATATAAAGTAATTGTCTACCTGCTGTATGGCAAGTATATATATCAGAAGCCAAAGTGCCTTTATGGGGCTGACCAACAGTACGATAAACACCGCAGGCACTGTGCCGATAAACGGGCCGACATAGGGTATCATGTTTGTTACGCCTATTACTACGCTTATTACGAGGGCATAGGGTATTCTTAATATGGCCATTCCCACAAAGCACATTACGCCGAGAACAATGGCATCCAAAAGCTTTCCTAGAACAAAGTTCTGGAAAATTGGGAGTATCCCAAGGTTTGTGTAAACCTCCAAACTGATGTAAGATATAATTAC
>JAJQDF010000309.1 GCA_021202325.1 Clostridiales bacterium
GAAAAGAAAAGATGTCAACATACATCATGCCTTTTGCCGCAAACACAATGGCAAGTACAGACCTTTAAGGCTAAAATCTGCTTAGCATAAATTTAATATTTGACGTTACCCAGGTACGGATTTTTTTCCGTGCCTGTTCCGGTTTTACTGAAATGTTAAATTTTGATATAAAAAAGATGTATAGTTTAGGTCATATTGACAAAAATCTGAAATAACGAAGGCTGTATTTGATTTTTGGATTAATTATGCTATAATAAAACGCAGTTTTATTTTGGACAAGCTATTTTGCTTGTAATATATAGTCTAGGAGGTTTTATTATGGGACAGAAGCAATGGGCGAGCCGAGTTGGCTTCCTTCTTGCAGCTGCGGGTTCTGCCATAGGTTTGGGCAACCTTTGGAAATTTCCGTATTTAATGGGGCGAAACGGAGGATTTACATTCCTTATTGTTTATCTTGCATTTGTAATTGTACTTGGACTTCCGGTAATGATGCTGGAAATGGGACTTGGCCGCTACTCGGGAAGAGATCCGGTACAGACATACAAGATGGTTCATCCGAAGGCCAAAATAGTCGGAATATTCGGAGTTATTGCGCCTTTTATCATTCTCAGCTACTACAGCGTGATAGGCGGCTGGATAATAAAATATATTATCAGCTATGCTGCGACATTTGCCGCACCGGCTGATTTTAATGCTTTTATCTCAAGCAATGAAACAATACTGTGGCATTTGTTATTTATGGTTATTACTATAGCCATATGCTGTATGGGTGTGGGCGGTATTGAAAAGGCCAGTAAGGTAATGATGCCAGCTCTGTTTGTACTGCTTATTATAGTAATGATTCGTTCCGTTACACTTGAGGGCTCATCAGAGGGCCTCAGGTTTATATTTGAGCCTAAGGGCGGATTTACGCTTTCAAGTATAAATGCGGCGCTGGGACAGGTATTCTATTCACTGAGCCTTTGCATGGGTATTACCATAACCTACGGAAGCTATCTTCCTAAGAATGAGGACATACCTAAAAGTTGCGGCATTATCGCCGGTATGGATACTGCCCTTGCCATATGTGCAGGCGTAGCTATTTTCCCTGCGGTATTTGTATTTGGCCTTGAGCCCGGCCAGGGACCTAGCCTTATATTCGGAACACTGCCCAATGTTTTCAACGCCATGCCCGGCGGAGTTGCATTTGCAATTGCGTTCTTCATACTTGTTTTCTTTGCGGCGGTTACAAGCGCCATAGCCCTTTTCGAGGTTGTTGTTTCCTTCGCAATAGATTCATGGGGCTGGTCAAGAAAGAAATCCGTTGCAATAATGGGAGCCCTTATTTTCTTTCTCGGAATACCCAGTGCACTTTCATTCGGAGCCCTTGGAGATGTAACGATATTAAATTATTCGGTATTTGACTTCATAGGCATGATTACGGACAACATTCTGCTTCCTGTTGGCGGAATACTGATGTGCTATTTCATAGGCTGGAAATTCGACATAAACAAGCTTGCCGATGAAATAGAGGTAGGAAGCGCAGGCTTTAAGGTAAGAAAGCTTTGGATAAGCTGTATTAGATATGTTGCGCCGATACTGCTTGTAATAGTAACGCTGTCAGGATTTATTAGTGTTTACAACACAATAGTCGGATAAAAATTAGAGAGCTGCTGCTCAACGATTAAAAATCGTAAAACGGCAGCTCTTTTTTATTGATTTAAGCTTGTATGTGAAATTCACCGGTTGGGAAAAATAAAGTTTGGAATATCATTTTTATTTATTGATATCTTTTTTAATAAAAGTACTTGTCAAATACCCCGAGGGGGTATATAATGTCGCTATGAAAGGGAGATGATATAAGTGTCGGAAGAAAATTTATGCTGCAGCCATAAAACTAAAGAACGCTCCGAAAAGGAGTATAAGGATCTTATTAACCGCCTGAACCGAATAGAGGGACAGGTGAGAGGCATAAAAAATATGGTTGAGAAGGATGCGTACTGCACAGACATTCTTATACAGGTGGCCGCCGTGAATGCCGCACTTAACAGCTTCAATAAGGTGCTGCTTGCCAACCATATAAGGACCTGCGTCGCAACCGACATTAAGGAAGGCAAGGATGAGACCATAGACGAGCTGGTCGAAACCCTTCAGAAGCTTATGAAATGACGGTAAGCTGAAATCCCTGAGGATTTCAGCTTGTTATGGCGGCAAATCGAAAAGTTCCTTTAAAACTTTTCAATTTGCATTGGCCATGTTTAAGGCAAAGACGTCCTCGGAAATGAATTCCTCGGACGATGGCGGTGTCGCAAAGCGGCTTAAGCTGAAAACCTGTGGGGTTTTCAGCTTGATTAGCGGAGGCAAATCGAAAAGTTCCTTTAAAACTTTTCAATTTGCATTGGCTGTGTTTAAGGCAAAGACGTCCTCGGAAATGAATTCCTCGGACGATGACTGCTTTATGGGTTGTGGCCATTAAGTAAAAGTTTCGTTAGAAACTTTTGCTTTTGTGTGTACAGCGGCAAAGAGAGTTCCTGCCGCGAGTGTATATCGGAGTAAAACTCCGAATAAAAGGAGGAAATATTAATGGAACAGTATAGCGTTACGGGCATGAGCTGTGCCGCATGCAGTTCACGAGTGGAGAAAGCGGTTTCCAATGTGCCGGGAGTTACTTCCTGCTCAGTAAGCCTGCTTACAAACTCAATGGGCGTGGAGGGAACAGCGTCCGCACAGGAAATTATAGCGGCGGTTGAGGCCGCCGGATACGGAGCCTCTAAAAAGGGAGCGGCTGCCAATAGCAGCAGTTCTGCTTCGGAGGCGGACGATATGCTTAAGGACAGAGAAACGCCGGTGCTTAAAAGAAGACTAAAGTATTCAATCGGATTTCTCATTGTACTTATGTATTTTTCAATGGGACACATGATGTGGGGCTGGCCGCTCCCTGCGTTTTTCAACGACAACCATGTGGCCATGGGACTTTTGCAGTTATTGCTGACAATCATAATAATGGTAATAAACCAAAAGTTCTTTATAAGCGGCTACAAAAGCCTGATTCATAAGGCACCAAATATGGATACCCTTGTTGCGCTGGGCTCCAGTGCATCCTTTGCATACAGCGTGTATGCTCTCTTTGCCATGACCGATGCCCAGGTAAAGGGAGATATGGCCGGCGTAATGACCTATATGAACGAGTTTTACTTCGAGTCGGCGGCAATGATACTCACGCTGATAACGGTCGGAAAAATGCTCGAAGCACGCTCCAAGGGCAAGACAACCGATGCGCTGAAAAGCCTGATGAAGCTTGCGCCTAAGACCGCAACAGTCGTCATAAACGGAGTCGAAACTGAGGTTTCAATAGATCAGGTCAAAAAGGGAGATATATTTGTAGTTCGTCCCGGCGAGAATATACCCGTGGATGGTATAGTTACCGAGGGCAGTTCTGCCGTAAATGAGGCGGCTCTCACGGGAGAAAGCATACCCGTTGATAAAACAGTTGGCGACAGAGTGTCGGCGGCCACTACGAACCAGGCCGGATTCATAAAATGCGAGGCCACAAGGGTAGGCGAGGACACTACACTTTCGCAGATAATACAGATGGTAAGCGATGCGGCGGCAACCAAGGCGCCTATTGCTAAAATAGCCGATAAGGTTTCGGGAATATTTGTACCGTCGGTTATTACCATAGCCATTGTAACAACAATCGTTTGGCTTTTAGCAGGCCAAACCGTGGGCTTTGCACTGGCAAGAGGAATTTCCGTACTTGTAATAAGCTGCCCCTGCGCACTGGGACTTGCCACACCTGTTGCCATTATGGTCGGCAACGGCATGGGAGCAAAGCACGGAATAATGTTTAAGACAGCTGTATCCCTTGAGGAAACGGGAAAAATGGAAATTGTGGCTCTCGACAAGACAGGCACAATCACAAGCGGAGAACCCAAGGTAACGGACATTATACCCATGGAGGGCATAACCGGCGACGAGCTTTTGAAAGCTGCCTATTCCCTTGAGAAAAAGAGCGAACATCCCCTTGCTAAGGCTATACTTGCCAAGGCCGAGGAAAGCGGAATTACAGCCGATGAGGTTTCTGACTTTTCGGCGCTTCCCGGAAACGGCCTTACCGCAAATTTGAATGGAGCTAAATTAAACGGAGGCAATCTGAAATTCATAAGCACTGTGTCAAATGTGCCGGATTCACTTCTCAAACAGTCGGAACAGCTGGCCGAGGATGGCAAAACACCGCTGTTTTTCAGCCGAGATAATGAGCTTATCGGAATTATTGCCGTTGCCGATGTAATAAAAGAAGACAGCCCTCAGGCCGTTAAAGAGCTTCAAAACATGGGCATACACGTAGTTATGCTTACAGGCGATAATGAGAGAACCGCCAAGGCCATAGGCAAGCAAGCCGGTGTTGATGAAGTAATAGCCGGAGTCCTTCCCGACGGAAAGGAAAGCGTAATAAGAGAGCTTAAGAAAAAAGGCAAGGTAGCCATGGTCGGCGACGGAATAAATGATGCGCCGGCGCTCACAAGGGCAGACATGGGCATAGCCATTGGCGCCGGAGCGGATATAGCCATAGATGCGGCCGACGTTGTTCTTATGAAAAGCCGTCTGAGCGATGTTCCTGCCGCCATAAGGCTCAGCAGGGCTACGCTTAAGAATATACACGAAAATCTGTTTTGGGCATTTTTCTATAATATTATAGGTATTCCCCTTGCGGCCGGAGTGTGGTATCCTTTATTCGGACTCAAGCTTAACCCCATGTTTGGAGCGGCGGCAATGAGTTTATCAAGCTTCTGCGTTGTTACAAATGCCCTCAGGCTTAATTTTTTCGACATAAGAGATTATAAAAAGGATAAAAAAATAAAACATAAACACCATGAGGCAAAAGCTTCTAATGAAATAAATGAAAAAGATATGGAGGAAAATGAAATGGAAAAAACAATGAAAATCGAAGGTATGATGTGCGGACACTGCGAGGCAACAGTTAAGAAAAGCCTTGAGGCGCTTCCCGAGGTTACAGAGGCTATCGTAAGCCATGAGTCAGGAACAGCCGTAGTTAAGCTCAGCGCCGACATCGATAACGCCGTATTGAAAAAGACAGTAGAAGACAAGGACTACAAGGTAACAGGAATAGAGTAAGACATAAAAACCGCCTAAGGTTCAGCATTAAGCCAAGCCTTAGGCGGTATTATTTAGGTATTGTTTTTAATATTGAGCTTTACCATCTTACGCCACAAGGTTGCTGTATCTATGCCCAATTCGGCCGCCGTATCTGTTCTAGACCAGTTATTGCGGATTAAGCTCTCTTCGACAAGCTGCTTTTCGTATTCTGCCAGCATTTCTTTTAGAGTTGGCGTGGCTGATGGTGCAGTGTTCTTTGGAATTTTTTTTTCGAAAAGTATATATGAAGGAATATGCTTTTTTTCGATTATAATATCATATCCGAGTTTGTTGTAAATCTGCTCTATGCAGCCTTTCATCTCAGTGACATTGCCGCTCCATTTGTAGTTCGTCAATATTTTCAGAGCTTCATCGCTTATTTTAGATGCATATGATCCGAATTTTTGATTTTGAAGCCTGATAAAATATTTAAGATATGGGTAAATATCTTCACTTCGGAATCTGAGAGGAGGAATAGAAATAGATTCTGCGGAGCAGTACCAATAAAGCTTTGAAAGGAATTTTCCGCTTTTAATCTGCTTTTTTGCGTTAGGACTGCATGAAGAAATTATTCTTGTATCTATTTTTGCCTTCAATCCGCTTTTAGCATCCTTATATGAACCGCTGTCCAATACTTTAAAAAGCTTCTTTTGTGTGAGAATATCAAGTGAGTCTAAGTCATCCAGAAAAATTGTTCCGCCTTCGGCCTGCTTGAAAACACCTTCATGCCTTAAATCTGAAATATAGCCGTCATCTGATGGGCCGGTTCCGAAAAATATTTGCTCAAAGGCTGTAGGCGGAATTGCAGAGCACTTGATTGTGATGAAGGGTTTGCCTTTCCTTTTGCTTAAATTATGGATTATTCCGGCATATTTTTCCTGTTCAAGCCCTTGCTCTCCCAACAGCATAACAGGCGAATTAACTCTTGCGGCAAGGCGTATTTCCTTTTTCATTTCCTGTACCTGTTTGCTTGTACCTATTATACTTGTATAATCATAATTGGCTTTATCACTGTTTTCGTTTTGAAAAATGAGTTTGCCGAATTTTTCGGAAATGGATTCATTATTCAGACCGAACATATAGTTTTCGCAGAGAGGGATACGAATGGCCATAGCGCCGGGAACCCTATTGGACCATGAAACAGTACATTTTTGTTCCTGCATTGCATATTTTGCCTGTATACTTTGAGTTCCTATAATGTCATAGTTGGCTTCGCCCGAATAGTTATAGGACTTTAATACATTGCCGTCCGCATCTGTAATTGTGGCATCGCCGCCCACAAGCTTTGCCAATGATGGCAGGGAGGCATAAAGCCTTTCAATAATTTTGTTTTCAGTTGCGTTTTTGCTGATTTTTTTCTCTTTCATATAAACCGACTCTGCAAGAAAGATACAATTGGAATGATTATACTATAATAAAATTTTACTGCAAACAAAGCGAAAATACAAGAAATTATGTATATAATAAAACGACAGTATAGAGAAACTCTCTATACCGCCCTTTATATAGTTTCTATTTTGTTAATTGGTCTTTATTCTTCCTGCTATAAATCCGATAAGCACGAAAACTACGGCTGCTATAGCAGTAGCAAGCAAAACTCCGTTTCCGTTTTCCGTCACAAACATAGGAACAATATTTAAGTAAATAAGTTGTGTCGAAGAAGACAGTAATGCAACACCTGCTGAGAAGTTGCGGACTGTACCGGTTGAGTCATTAGGATCGGCTGTTTTTAAGAGCATTAATCCTGTTGCTGCTACACCGTTGCTGACTTCAAATACACCGATACCGTTCATAAACCAGTTATTCTTGTTCCACATACGGCTGAGACCGAAAATGAACAGAATATTCCAGAGTATTACTACAACAGACGTTACAAAGATAAGAGTACCGTGTGTTCTGAAAATAGTCAGGCTTGTGTTGGCAATGCTTGATGTTATCATGAAATCCAGTGCAATAGAGCTGAAGTGTCCAAGAGACTTTTTATCAACATACTTCTCTCATTTAAATGCCTGGAATATCTTGCCGACAATAAAGCCGGAAACCATTACGGGGAAAGTGATTACAACGCCTGAAAGGGCAGGAACCCTAGTAATAAGTTTGTAAAGGATAAAACCTCCGAAAATTATTGTTCCTGCAATTGCCCATTGCAAGGACATTGTGTTTGTTGAGTTGTTGTTAGTAACATCATATGCCGCAGGCACACGCTCGCCTTCAGGTACAAAGCCTGTCCACTCCTGCTCAGATATTGCACTGGCGTTGGATGTGGTGTTGATAATTCCTCTGTGGCGCGCCATGTTTATCATCATAACACCAAAGACTGTGCCTGTGATTATGCTTATCGTTGCATATGTATTACCGATTGAGTTTGCGATGTCAACAGCAAAATTTGACTGTTCTCCGATAATTCCGGATACAACAGCACATACTCCGGGACCTCCAAGGAATGAAGTCATAGGGAGCAAACCATAACCGTCATTTGCTCCGGGAAGAAGTGCTCTGACGAGTAAAATACCGATTATAACCTGAGTTAATACAGCAATGCTCATAAGTGAATACTGATGTATAGCGTTTTTAACAACATCACGGTTTATGTCAATCATAAACAGCTGCATACCAAGAACACAGGCAAGCAAAGACAGTGCGGTTGAACCAATATACTCGGAAAATTGAATGTATATCGGACAAATTAAGCCGAGCACATTAGGTCCGAGAATAATACCGAGTATACCGCCGATTAGCGATGCAGGCAGAAACAGTCTCTGCAGAACCGGTATTTTCTTTCTAAGTAAATATCCGCATAACAATAGTATTCCTGTTGTGCCAAAATCATTCAATAAGTTGAGTACCATAGTCTTCCTCCCATCTTAATGTTAGCAAATGAATTCCTTTTCAAGTTCGCCGTACTTTGTCAATCCTATCAAATCATTGAATTCAGAGAACTGAATCATGCGGTCTTTAACGCCTTCGGTGGTTCCGTTTTTCTTAAGCTCTGTGAAAACATCAAAGAGAGTTTTTGCCATTGCAAATGTGCCGGCTGTAGGGCAGACTGCAAGGGCGTATCCCAAATCTTCGAGCTCCTGAGCTGTGAGGATGGGTGTTTTGCCGCCTTCAACCATGTTTGCAATTGTAGGAATCTTAAGTTCGCTGCTTACAATCTTCATTTCCTCTACAGATTCAACCGCTTCAACGAAAACGGCATCTGCACCTGCAGCTTCGCATGCTTTCATTCTTGCGATTGCATCATCAAGACCGTTTACGGCTCTTGCGTCTGTTCTTGCGATAATTACGAAATCGGGATCTTTTCTTGCTGCAACAGCCGCTCTGATTTTGCCGATAAATTCATCAAAAGGCACAACCTTCTTACCGGCCATGTGACCGCAGCGCTTAGGCGCAACCTGGTCTTCAAGCTGGATACCTGCACAGCCGCCGCTTTCATAAAGCTCAATTGTGCGCATCATACCAATGGCGTTGCCAAAACCGTCGTCACCGTCGCCTATAACAGGAATGTCAACGCACATTGCAAGATTACGGGCTCTTTCGGCCATTTCCGCTCTTGTGAGAATGCCTACATCGGGTTTGCCAATGAGGCTTGCACTTGCGCCGAATCCGGTCATGTAAGCTACATCAAAGCCGACTCTTTCTGCGATTATTGCAGACATGCAGTCATGAACGCCGGGAGTGAGAACAATTTTGTCATCGTACAGTAATTCTTTTAAGCGAGTAGTTTTTCTCATTTTCAACCATCCTTTTTTAATTTTTTGTAACATGCGCATATTAAGTTATATTTTTGTGGGCCACTTATTTATTAACATTATAACTTGCCGCATATTAAAAAGAATGATTGCCGAACAATTTTTAAAAGGAAACATTGCATTTTTGCAATGCTGATTGGGGAAGTATGAAAAGTAAGAATAGGAAGGATAAATGAGAAACAAAAAAGCCTAAGGTTCAGCATTAAGCCAAGCCTTAGGCGGTATTATTTTATTACTTAATCAATTCTCCAACAAAGAAGTTGATAGAACCATCGTTTGTTATTGTGATTGTTTCGGGAGTTGTTCCGTAGAAACCATAGCTGTGTCCGTCTGCAGGTGTTACAGCTACTTCTGAGCCTAAAATCTCAGCAACGGCAATTGAAACCTCAGGTAAAACGACTGTGTCGTCTACTGCATAGATAACAAGGCTGTTGCCGTCGTATTTTTCAGCTGCAGCTTCAGCAAGACCGTCTTCGATTCTTTCGATATCAGCGAACCATTCTGCGCTGAGTTCCAGAACCTGATCATATACTGTTGTGTATACAATATAACCGTTTTCGTTTGCTTCAGCTTTCATTTCTTCCCATACTTCTTCTCCGCCGAAATTAGTAATAAGGGCTTCTGTGTCCTCAGCGGGAGCAACCAATTCAAGAGCAGCGAAATCATAGGCTTCGTCAGCAACAAGCTCAAGAGCAATACGTCCGCCCATTGAGTAGCCGAATATACCTACGCTGTCTGCATCAACACTGTAGTTGGCAATGACATAGTTGAGAACATCCATTGTATCATTCTTCATATTTGTCATTGTGTTAAGCTGGAAGCTTTCTGTGCTGTCGCCGCATCCGGGATAGTCAAGTGTTACTGCGATAATTCCGTTTTCTGCAACGCCGTTTGTGATAGTGTCAAATCCGCCCCACTCATTGTGGTTTCCGCCGTGACCATGGCATAAAATAACCATAGGATATGTATTTTCTGTTGAGTAATCAGCAGGAAGAGTTACATATGTAGGAATCTGAGCTTCTTCACGGGTTGTGGAAGCTACGGTAATTGTTTCAACTGTTACTGCTGCAGCTTCTTCTTCCTCTTCTTCGGGTTCTTCTTCCTCTGCAGGCTCTTCTTCAGCAGGTTCTTCAGCCTCAGCGCCAAGTGTTGCATAACGGTAGTCGATTACAGCGAGCTGTGCACGAGTAGAGAATGCTGCGGGTTCAAGTCCGTTGTCTGTACCATAGATAATGCCGTTTGATACTGCCCATGTAAGAGCTTCTTTAGCGTAATCAGAAACGTCATCAGCATCTGCAAAATCAGCAAGGCTTTCATCGTCGGCTACTGCAACATCAGCGCCCTCAGCCTTTGCATAACGATAGATGAATGAAGCAAGATCCTGTCTTGAAACAGATGCATTAGGAGCAAATGTGCCGTCTACATAGCCGGCAGCTATGCCGTTTGCTGCTGCCCATTCAACTGCTTCTGCATAGTAAGCATCCTCGGCAACGTCGGAGAATACGCCTGTGTATTCAGCCGAAGCTTCTCCGGACATACGGTAAAGAACTGTTACAGCCATAGCACGTGAAACTGTTACATCAGGGCCGAATGTTGTCTCAGTCATACCTGCTATATATCCGTTTTCAGACATATAATCTACGGCATCACTGTAATAGCTTGTTGTGTCAACATCCGTAAACGCTGACTCTGCTGCAAAGGCTGCAGGAACGCAGGCCGCTGTCAGAGCCAATGAAAGGATGATTGACAAAAGATGTTTTTTGCGAGTCATTTCATAACTCTCCCTTCATTAAAAAAATAAAAATTAATTGCAACAAATATAGTATATCACAAATACATAGTATTTAACAAGGACTTTACACCAATAAGCTAGCGTAAAGTTTTTGTAGGAAAAATAAATAGATAAAATAAGAAAGCACCA
>JAJQDF010000030.1 GCA_021202325.1 Clostridiales bacterium
CATTATAAGGAGATGTTTATTATGTCAAATAAAAAAAGTCTGGTTCAGCAGACAGCGGATAATATATACACACTTATCGTTGTAAAAAAGGAATTTAAGCCGGGCGAACAGCTGCCCAATGAAAACGCTCTGGCGGAGCTTCTTGGTGTGGGCAGGTCTACCCTCAGAGAGGCTGTACGCATTCTTGTATCCCAAGGGATACTGACCGTACAACGCGGAAAGAGCACTTTCGTCAGCCCGGAAGTTAATTCCTACAGCGACCTTGAGCTGGAAAGCATGGACAGAATACGTGCAAGACTTAAGGATTTATTTGAAACAAGGCTCATATTCGAGCCTTCCATAGCAGCAATGGCCTGCAAAAGAGCTACGGATGAAGAGCTGGAAAACATATTGAGGATAGGCAAAGAGGAAGAAAAAATAATAGCTGAGGGCAAGAACCACACCGAAATAGACTTTGAATTCCACAGGGCTATTGTAATTGCCAGCCATAACGATTTTCTGCAAAGACTCCTTCCTGTAATAAATAACGCCATAAGCGATGCTGTTGCACTAAATCCTTACTGCAACCCCCTTGAAAGCAATATACTTGCGGATAATACCGCAAAGGATCATGCCCGGATTATGGAATTTTTGAAGGATCGTGACAGTGACGGAGCAAAAAATGCTATGACAATACATCTTCATCACGGCATTAAAAACATGGGACTGAATACCGGCGACGAACCGATTTTTTGATATATAATTAAGGACGGTAGATTATGAACATTTTATTTATAGGAATAGGCGAAATGGGCTTCGGTATGGCAAAAAACATTCTTGCCAAAAATGGAAGCCTCACTATATGGAACCGCACAAAGGATAAGCCCCATGTAAATGAACTGTTGGATGTGGGTGCGGTATTTGCTGAGAATTTTGAGGAATCGGCTAAATCGGCGGGATTTATTTGTCTCAATCTCACCGCAGACTCAGCCGTAAAGGCAGTTTCCGAAAGGCTGCTGCTGGCAGTCGCTCCCGGTACAATAATTACCGATTTCAGCACAATATCGCCTGAAACAGCCAAAGAACTGAACTCTTGTTTCCTTGATAAAGGCGCTTTTTATCTGGACTGCCCCGTCAGCGGCGGAAGCAAGGGTGCCAACGAAGGAAGCCTTACAATAATGTGCGGCGGCGATAAAGCCGCCTATGAGAGAGCCCTTCCCCTGCTCAATATGTGCGGTAAAAACATAGAATACATGGGCGATAGCGGCCTTGGGCAAAAGGCAAAGCTCATAAATCAGCTTCTCACTTGGGTAAATCAGGCCGTTGTATGCGAGGCCATGCTTTTGGCAAGACATTCCAGCATAGACTTAGCACCTCTATATAAGGTTCTTTCCACATCGTGGGGACGAAGCTGGATGCTGGAACGATCTGTGGAGAAATATATAATTCCGGGATATTATGATTCTCCCTCCGGTGTTGAGCTTATGGTAAAGGATTTTAATTTAATAATGCAGATGGCCGAACATGTTGGCTGTGACATACCCATAGCGGCCAAGGCCAAAGAAATATACGACCAGGCTATGTCGGAGGGACTTGCTCAAAAAGATCCTTCCGTAGTTATAGAGGTAATGGAAAACAATCTCAGAAAGGAGAAAACCAATGAGAAGTGATATAATTAAAAAAGGCCCACTTTCCCTTCCCCAGCGTACAATGCTCAAGACAATAACGCTGACCGATATGGAAATAGAGCGTCCCTTTGTGGCTGTAGTCAATTCCAAAAACGACTTTGTGCCAGGGCATATACACCTAAACGAAATAGCGGAGGCAGTAAAGGCCGGCATACGCATGAACGGAGGCGTTCCCTTTGAGTTCAACACCATAGGCGTATGCGATGCAATAGCAATGGATCATATAGGAATGAAGTATTCTCTGCCCAGCCGAGAGCTCATAGCCGACAGCATAGAGGCCATGCTCATGGCCAATCCCGTTGATGCTGTAGTATTCATACCAAACTGCGACAAAATAGTTCCCGGTATGCTCATGGCGGCCTGCCGTCTCAACCTGCCCTGCGTATTTGTAAGCGGCGGCCCTATGATGGCTGGAAAAGTCGGCGGAAGACGTGTTGCCGGAACGGATGTTACCGAAGCTGTTGGTAAATACAGCATTGGCGAATACACCGATGAGGATATGCGTGAATTCGAAGAGCATGCCTGCCCCACTTGCGGAAGCTGTGCCGGAATGTATACAACCAACTCAATGAACTGTCTTACCGAAACCCTTGGTCTTGCCCTTCCCGGCAACGGTACCATACTTGCCGTAATGTCAGAGCGCCGCCGTCTGGCTAAAATGGCCGGCGTTCAGGTCATGGAGGTATATAAGGTAAACCGCCGTCCATCGGATATATTGACTAAAGAAGCCTTTGACAACGCCCTGAGAGTAGAAATGGCCATAGGCTGTTCCACTAACACAATGCTTCATCTTCCTGCTGTAGCACACGAGCTTGGCATGAAGCTGGATTTGGAATACATAGACCAAATAAGCCACGAAACGCCCCAGCTGTGTAAAATAAATCCTGCCGCTCCAGTTTACATGGAGGACTTATACGAGGTCGGCGGAGTATCGGCCATACTTAAGGAGCTGTACAACAACGGATTGATAAACGGCGAAACCGTTGGCGTTACAAACAAGCCTCTCAAAGAACTGCTTAAAAACAGCCGTGCCGCCGACGGAACTATTATACGAAAATTTGATAACCCTTGGCGTGCAGAAGGCGGTAGTGCCATTTTGAGAGGCAATCTCTGTCCCGACTGAGGAGTTGTAAAGCAGGCCGCAGTGGCAGAAAACATGCTTTGCCACACAGGTCCGGCCAAAATATATGAAAGCGAAAATGATGCCGCCCATGGTATATTGGCCGGTGAAGTGCATAAAGGCGAAGTAGTCGTAATACGCTATGAAGGCCCCAAAGGCGGCCCCGGTATGCAGGAAATGCTGACACCAACAGCGGTTCTTGCCGGACAGGGACTGGACGGCCATGTTGCTCTGATTACCGACGGCCGTTTCTCCGGAGTGTCCCATGGCGCAGTTATAGGCCATATATCGCCAGAAGCGGCGGACGGCGGTCTTTTGGCATTTGTTGAGGACGGCGACATGATTGAAATAGATATACCCAATCGAAAGCTGAATCTCCTTGTGGATGACGAAACTATTGCCGAGCGTAAAAAGAATTGGGCAGGCCCTCCGAAAAGAAATGTGGGCGGCTACTTGAAGAGATACTCAAAGATAGTATCCTCGGCCGCCGAAGGCGCAATACTGAAAGACGAATAAAAGAAAAATATTAAGGCGGCTTACACAAGCCGCCTCTTAACATTCTGTTTTTACTTATCTCCATTTAATATAAGCTGATATTCCAGTTCATACTCTGTGGGAGGAGCCGCAAATCATGCCGCTATGGGAGTATATTTTTATTGTTTCCCATCTGTAATTGTTTTTCTTAATAACAAGGTGGCATATGAGAAGCCCCAAAAGTCCACATATGAAGCTCAGCACCTCCCTGTTGAAACCCGGTATAAGCTGTACCAGACCGAAATATCCAAGGAATATTCCAATCATCAGTCCTGCACATGGAAAAGCATACATTATCATTACCGCCGACAGAAATCCATCATTAGCAAGCTCCATCTCAACCCAGTCGCCCACTTTGGCGCCACACTGGTTCGCTGCCTCAAGAACCATTTCCTTGGCAGAGAACGTCATACAGACACGGCATTTTGCACATGCCTCCGTTCTGAGCATTTTTACTACTACTTTATTGTTAGGCTTAATCTGTGTAACCTGTCCCTTTTCAGCCATTTATATCAACCTCCGTATTATGTTAAAAACCTTTGTCTATTGAAATAGTATATAGCTTTAAGTGCCAAATTTCAAGACCTTTAGTCAATTCTAATCTTCTGTCTGTCATAAATTCTTCTAAGCATCACCTTTATAAGCGCAGTGACGGGCACCGCAAACACCATGCCCCATATTCCAAATATGCTTCCGAATATGGAAAGTGACAGTATTACAAGAACCGGATGAAGCTTTACCTTATTGCCTACAATTCTCGGAACAATGACGGCGCTGTCCAGCTGCTGCAGAAGTATAACGACCACAGCCGCATAAAGGGCTTTAAGCGGACTTCCGCCAATGAGCGCCACACCGATTGAAAGCACAAATGCCACTATTGCGCCCACATAGGGGATGAGGTTAGAAAAGCCCGATATAATGCCGATGATAAGCGGATAATCTATGCCGATAATAAGAAAACTCAGGCTTATAAGCGTTGCCATAACAACGGCATCCGTAAGCTGTCCGCTTATATATCCCGAAAATATTCTGTTGGCCTCTGCCAGAGACTCCAGTATGCTGTCGGCTTTTTTAGGCATAAATGTTTTTATAATGTCCCTGCCGTAAAAAAGGATTTTTTCCTTTTCCATAAGAAAATAGAATGAAGCCGTAAGCCCAATGGCCAAGTCAAGTAAGAATGAGCCTATTGCCGATACCCTTCTCGTAAAATATTCTGAAATCTGTTCAATCCCGCTTTTTATAAAGCCCATTATTCCTTCAAAAATACGTGCTTCGCTTTCTATAAGTCCTGTCTCGCTAAGCCTCAGATTAAGCTGCTTAAGCGTATCGGTAAAGCCAAACACCGATGTCCTTATTTTTTCCTCAAGAAGTGAGATGTCTGTTTCGCCTATGCATATTACGGCGAATATTATAAGAGCAATGAGTCCTAAAAACAGTATGATGTAAAACAGTGCCGTTCCTGCCACACGCTTTTTGAATCGGCTTTTTTTCTGTTTTTTCGACATTTTATCATAAAAACCCTGCAGCCTTTCGACCGCAGGGTTCACAATGTACGAAAATATGACAGCTATTATGAGCGGAGAAAGCACCTCTGCCATATACTCCAGAAAATATTCCGCCTTCATTATTGCCTCAGCAGCATTTTTGAGCAGCAGCATTACGGCATATATCACAACAAGAGTAAATATGACATGAAAAGAAATTTTAAGGTAGTTCCTGTCCCAAGGCAGTTTCAAACAAATTCCTCCGCTTCAAACCGTTTTTATTTTAATTTTTTAAGCACAAACTTCAGATAGTCCCATGTTCTGCCCACAGATGCAATGGAAATCTTCTCTGCCGGTGTATGCACATCGTGCATTTCGGGGCCGATTGAAATCATATCTATATCCGGCGCCTTTGACGACAGCAGTCCGCATTCAAGGCCAGCATGTATGGCCTCAATCTGCGGTTCTTTGCCGAACATTTCTTTGTAGGCTTCGACACAGACTTCTCTGAGCTTGCTGTCCTTTTTGTATTCCCAGCCGGGATACTCAGACTTTATTGTAAGACTTCCGCCGGCCACTTCCGCAATCATGGAAAGTCTTTCGAGAATATCATATTTCACAGTGGCAACGGAGCTTCTTACAGCGCTTGTCAGCTCTATTCCATCTGCAGTCGTCTTTACAACGCCAATGTTATTTGAGCTTTCAACAAGGCCATTAATTTCAAGGCTTATTCTCTCAACACCGTAGGGGATAAGATTGAGTACATATATTACATTTTGGGCATTCTCAGCCTTAAGAACTCTGTTTTCTGTATTGTCGGCTTTTTCGGCAATTACAAATATACCGTCCTCGCTTCCAGAATACTCGTTATTGAATATCGACTGGAATTGACCGCACATATCCTCCAGCTCTTCAAAGTCCTCCTCTGCGGTATATATTACCGCATCGCACTCCCTCGTTATAGCATTGTCCATCAGGCCGCCGTTTATACTCTCCAGACGGAAATAAAATGTTTTGGCAATCTGTCTGAGAACTCTTCCCATAAGCTTATTGGCGTTGGCTCTCTGCAAATTTATATCTGTGCCTGAGTGGCCGCCAAGCAGTCCTCTAATCTTAATCCGAACGGCCGTAAGTCCTTCGGGAACGCTTTCCCATTCTCCGGGAACTGCAATTGTAGCCTTTGCGCCTCCGCAGCAGCTTACAACAAATATACCTTCGTCCTCGGAATCAAGATTTATAAGTCTTTTCCCCTGAAGCACGGACGCATCAAAGTTTTTGGCTCCGCCCATGCCGACCTCCTCGTCGGTGGTAAACAGACATTCAAGGGCAGGATGTTCTATGTCTTTAGCTTCCATAAGTGCAAATCCCATGGCAACGGCTATTCCGTCGTCGCCGCCCAATGTTGTTCCATCGGCCTTAAGCCAGTCTCCGTCAACCACAAGCTTTATTCCGTCTGTTTTAAAATCATGTTCAGTTTTATTATTCTTTTCGCAGACCATGTCCAAATGTCCCTGTATGATCACTCCGGGCGCATTTTCATATCCGGGCGTGGCAGGCTTTCTTATTACTACATTATTGCTTTCGTCCTGGAAAGTCGAAAGTCCCAATGCCTTGGCTGTAGCAACGCAGTAATCGCTTACGGCCTTTTCGTTGCCGCTTCCCCTTGGAATATTTGAAATCTGTTCAAAGTAATGAAATACCCTTTCGGGCTGCAAATTTATAATTGACATATAAACATCTCCAAATCAGTTCTTAAAGCTGTGTATAGGTGAAGGTACCCTTCCGCCTCTGGCAATAAATTTCTCGCACGAGAATTTATTTACAGGCATAATCGGCGCATAACCGAAAAGTCCGCCATACTCCAGCTTGTCTCCAACGTCCTTGCCGATAGCCGGAATAATTCTGACAGCTGTGGTTTTGTTGTTTATCATGCCGATAGCCGCTTCATCCGCAATAATTCCTGAAATTGTAGAAGGCGGAGTATTGCCGGGAATTGCTATCATGTCAAGACCTACCGAGCATACACAAGTCATAGCTTCAAGCTTTTCAAGGGTAAGAGCGCCGCTTTCAGCTGCTTCAATCATGCCGTGATCTTCGCTGACGGGAATAAACGCTCCGCTTAATCCACCGACATATGAGGATGCCATTACGCCGCCCTTTTTAACGTTATCGTTAAGTATAGCAAGTGCGGCAGTTGTACCGGGCGCACCGGCGGCTTCAAGTCCCATCTCTTGGAATATCTCTGCAATGGAGTCGCCAACGGCAGGGGTGGGCGCCAGTGAAAGGTCAATAATACCGAAGGGCACATCCAATCTTCTGGAAGCCTCCTGGGCAACAAGCTGACCGCTTCTTGTTATCTTAAATGCCGTTCTCTTTATTGTCTCGCAAAGTGTTTCAAAATCGGCATCCCTAACCTCTTCAAGGGCACGTTTAACAACGCCGGGGCCGCTGACCCCTACGTTAATAACACAGTCCTTTTCGCCTACGCCGTGGAAAGCTCCTGCCATGAAGGGGTTGTCCTCTACGGCGTTGCAGAATACTACAAGCTTTGTACAGCCTACACATTCGTTGTCCTTTGTTCTCTCTGCAATATCAACAATAATATCCCCCATTCTTTTAACGGCATTCATGTTGAGGCCGTTTCTGGATGAGCCTATGTTTACCGATGCGCATACTCTATCTGTAACAGAAAGTGCTTCGGGAAGCGAGCTTAAAAGTATGTCGTCACCATGAGCACAGCCCTTCTGTACGAGGGCGGAAAATCCGCCGATGAAGTTTACGCCGACTTCCTTTGCCGCCTTATCCAATGTCTCAGCAACAGATACATAGGAATCCGTATCACATCCGGCGGCCGCAATGGCTATGGGAGTTACGGATATTCTTTTGTTTACAACGGGTATGCCGTACTGTCTTGCTATATCGTCGCCAGTTTTAACAAGGTTTTCGGCCTTTTTTGTTATTTTATCGTAAATTCTCTGGTTAAATCTTTTTAAGTCGCTGTCTGCGCAGTCCAGAAGGCTTATGCCCATAGTTATTGTTCTAACGTCGAGATTTGACTCCTGAATCATCTTGTTGGTCTCGACGATTTCCATTCTTGAAAGCATTTCTTAGCCTCCTTTTATTATATTCTCTGCATACAATTGAATATGTCTTCGTGCTGAATTTTAATTATAACGCCGATTTCCTCACCAAGCTTTTCAAGTCCGTCGGCAATTTCTGCGAAACGCTCATCGCTTTCATGCATTTCAACAATCATGAGCATGTTGAAATAGCCCTGAATAATTGTCTGGGAAATGTCCAGAATATTTATCTCACGGTCGGCAAGAAATGTGCAGACCTTTGCTATAATACCAACTTTGTCTGTACCTAATACTGTAATTATGGCTTACATTTTTTTCCTAAATTCAATCAGATGATATTTAACGATAACAAGTTTATCATATAAGAATTGAAAATTCCATAGTTTCATGAGGATTTAGATATTTTTTTCAAAAATAAAAACATGCCGGTTCTTCATACAAGCCGGCATTGAGAAAATCATATAAAATTAATGTTAAAATGAAAAGCCTCGACATAGGCTAAATACGCAATTTTCTGAAATTTCGTTAAAAAACAGAGGATACAAACGTATCCCCTGTCTATCATGTAGAAATTATTCTGCTTTATTTTCTGTTGCTTCTGCCGCTGCTTCAGCTTTAGGTGCTTCAGCTGCCTTAGGAGCTTCTGCTGCAGGTGCAGCCGCTGATTCTGCCTTAGGAGCCTCTGCGGCGGGAGCTGCAGGTGCTGCGGGCTTAGGAGCCTCAACTCTGTATCCTGTGATAACCTTCTTAGGACACTTGTTAGCACACATACCGCAGTTCTTACACTTGTCATAGTCAATGACAGCGATATTGTCAATTACATGGATAGCATCGAACTTACATGTCTTTTCACAGATCTTGCATCCGATACATCCTGCCGAGCAAACTGACATAACAGCCTTGCCCATATCCTTAGATGAGCACTGTACTTTAACCTTTTTCTTCTTAGGTACAAGGTCGATGATATGTTTAGGACATGTAGAAACACACTTTCCGCATGCTACACAGACTTCGGGATCGATAACGGCAACACCGTTTTCAATCTTGATTGCGCCGAACTGACAAGCCTTAACGCAGCTGCCAAGTCCCATACATCCATAAGCACATGCCTTTGAAGAAGCGCCGGCAAGCTGTGATGCCATAACGCAGTCGTCAATACCATCATACTCATATTTATTCTGAGCCTTTTCACATGTGCCTACGCATTTTACGAAAGCAACCATGGGCTCTGTCTCTTCAGCAGTAACGCCCATAACCTCAGCGATGGCAGCGGCAGCTTTTGCTCCGCCGGGTGCGCATTTGTTTACAGGGGCCTTGCCTTCTACAATAGCCTTAGCGAGTCCACCGCAGCCGGGGAAACCGCATCCGCCGCAGTTAGCGCCGGGAAGACATTCCTGTACAAGTCCGATTCTGGGGTCTTCATCTACTGCAAAGATTTTGCTCGCGTAGCCGAGGATTGCACCAAAAACGATACCTAATCCTCCAATGCTGCAAATAGCAAAGATAATAGCTTGTGTATCCATTTTTAAGTCACCCCCGTATTATAATCCCATTGCCTTAACGACCTCAGAAACACTGATGAGTCCCTGGAATCCTAAGAAGGCAATAGACATAAGTCCTGCTGTAATAAGTGCGAAGGGGAAGCCATTGAATGCTGCAGGATGATCTCCCTCTTCAACTCTCTCACGAATACCTGCCATAAGAATAATGGCAACTGCGAAACCTACAGCTCCTCCGAAACCGTTAAGTACGGAAAGGATGAAGTTGTAACCGGCCTGCATGTTGGAAACGGCAACACCGAGAACGGCACAGTTTGTTGTGATAAGGGGAAGATATACACCAAGTGACTGATACAGTGCAGGTGCGCTCTTCTTAAGGAACATCTCAACGAACTGAACGAGAGCCGCAATAACAAGGATAAACGCGATATTGTAAAGATATGTAATGTTTAACTTAACAAGTATTAAGTTATAGATAAAATATGTTACAGCGGAGGCAAGCGTCATAACGAATATAACTGCTACGCCCATTCCGGCAGCGGTTTCAACCTTTTTTGAAACACCGAGGAAAGGGCAAATGCCTAAGAACTGTGACAAAATATAGTTATTTACAAACACAGCCGCTAATATAAACAGTAAGTAATTCATTCTTTCCCCTCCTCCTTATGCAGCAGCATTTTCTTTAGCTGCTTTATTTGCTTTCATTTTATCGATAAGTCTCTTGAATACAGCCATGAGTGTTCCGTATGTTAAAAAAGCACCGGGAGCCATGACGAATACAAGTGTCTTAGGGAATGCATCGGGAAGTACAGTAGCACCGAAAAGTGTGCCTGCGCCAATGAACTCACGGATGAGTCCGATGCAGCAAAGAGCGATTGTAAATCCAAGACCGTTACCAATACCGTCGCAGAGTGATACGAGAGGGCCATTCTTTGAAGCGAATGCCTCGGCACGTCCGAGAACGATACAGTTAACAACGATAAGAGGGATATAAAGTCCCAGTGACTCGTTAAGCGAAGGCAGGAAAGCCTGGAGCAGTAACTGTACTATTGTAACGAAGCTGGCAATAACTACGATAAAGCACGGTATACGTACTGTATCGGGA
>JAJQDF010000273.1 GCA_021202325.1 Clostridiales bacterium
ATAATTATGTTACTGATTAGAGAGGTGCACATATGTCTGAGAGCAAAAAAATTAATTTTACACATCTTCATGTACATACAGAATACAGCCTTTTGGATGGCTCGGCTAAAATAGGCGAGTTGGTTAAGCGTGCCAAGGAGCTTGGTATGGAGAACTTGGCCATTACCGACCACGGCGCAATGTTCGGAGTTATTGATTTCTATAAGGCTTGTAAAGAAACGGGCATAAAGCCCATAATCGGCTGTGAAGTCTATGTTGCGCCCAAAAGCAGGTTTGATAAGGACAGCAGGGAAAGCGTCAGCTACTACCATCTTGTTCTGCTGGCGGAAAACATGACAGGCTATCAAAACCTTATTAAACTGGTGTCATTCGGCTACACCGAGGGTTTCTATTATAAGCCGAGGGTGGACGAGGAGCTTTTGAGAAAATACCACGAAGGAATAATAGCAACCAGTGCGTGCTTGGCAGGCCCTGTCGCAAAGACATTGGTTAACGGTTCATATGCCATGGCAAAGGACATGGCTTTGAAATATCTTGATATATTCGGAGAGGGGAACTTCTTCCTTGAACTGCAGAACCACGGTATTCCCGAGCAGAAGATTGTAAACGAAGGCCTCATAAAAATGAGTGAGGAAACCGGTATTCCTCTCATATGCACCAACGATGTGCATTACATCAACCAGGAGGACTGGGAAGCCCACGACATTCTGCTTTGTATACAGACCGGCAAGACTGTAAATGACGAAAACAGAATGAGATATACGGGCAACTGCTATCATCTTAAAAGCCCGGAGGAAATGTACGATATGTTTTCCTATGTGCCGGAAGCGCTGGAAAACACAAATAAGATTGCCGAAAGATGCAATGTGGAGTTTACATTCCACGAGCTGAAGCTTCCTAAATACGATGTGCCGGAGAGCTATACTGCGGAGGAATATCTGAGAAAGATAACTGTTGACGGCTTTAAAAAGAGATACCCGGAGCCTGACAAGGAGCTGACCGACAGGCTGGAATATGAACTGGATACAATAGTGAAAATGGGCTATGTGGATTATTTCCTTATAGTTTGGGATTACATCAAGTTTGCCAAGGACCACGGAATAACGGTGGGGCCCGGACGAGGCAGTGCAGCCGGCAGCGTAGTCGCTTATTCCCTTGACATAACGACCATAGACCCTATAAAATATGAATTGATTTTTGAAAGATTATTGAATCCTGAGCGTGTCAGCATGCCCGATATTGATGTGGACTTTTCCGATGAAAGACGCCAAGAGGTAATAGACTATGTTACCGAAAAATACGGATTCGATAAGGTTGCGCAGATAATTACAGTCGGAACAATGGCGGCAAGAGCCGTTATAAAGGATGTGGGCAGAGCGCTGGATATAAGCTATGCCGAAACCGACAGGGTTTCCAAGATGATTCCTGCGGAGCTTAATATAACCATAGATAAGGCACTGGCAATAAACCATGAGCTTAAAGAAGAATATGAAAGCAACGAAACGGTTTATAAGCTCATTGATATGAGCAAAAAGCTGGAGGGGCTTCCCCGCCATGCCTCAACCCATGCGGCAGGCGTTGTTATTTGCGGAAAGCCGGTAATGGACTATGTGCCGTTATATATGTCGGATAAGGGCGTTTCCACACAGTTTACAATGACAACCCTTGAAGAGCTGGGAATACTGAAAATGGACTTCCTGGGGCTTAGAACGCTGACTGTAGTTGAAAATGCCGTAAACGAGATAAAGAGAATACACGGCATAGAAGTTGATGTTGACCACCTTGAGGAGGACGATCCCAAGGTATATGATATGATTTCCCAAGGGAAAACCGACGGTGTGTTCCAGCTCGAAAGTGCTGGAATGAAGCAGTTCATGAGGGAGCTTAAGCCGACAAGACTGGAAGATCTTATAGCCGGAATATCGCTGTATCGTCCGGGACCTATGGATTTCATACCTAAATATATAAAGGGCAAAAATAATAAAGATGACATACAGTATACAACTCCCGAACTGGAGCCTATACTTAAAAATACCTATGGCTGTATAGTATATCAGGAACAGGTAATGCATATAGTAAGAGAGCTTGCAGGATACAGCCTGGGACGAAGCGACCTTGTCCGCCGAGCTATGAGCAAGAAAAAGGCCAAGGTTATGGCCGAGGAAAGAAAGAATTTCGTTTATGGAATAGAAGGCGAAGTTCCCGGATGTCTTGCAAATGGCATACCGGAGAGAACCGCTGAGAAAATATTCGATGAAATGACGGATTTCGCCAAGTATGCCTTCAATAAGAGCCATGCGGCCTGCTATGCCGTTGTGGCTTATCAGACGGCTTGGCTGAAATGCTACTATCCCGTTGAGTTTATGGCCGCTCTTATGACATCCATTATGGACAACACCGATAAGCTGGCAGGATATATAGATAACTGCAAGAGAATGGGCATAGAGCTTCTTCCTCCCGATATAAATGAGGGCTATGGCGGATTTTCCGTTTCAGGCAATAAGATAAGATTCGGACTTTCGGCAATTAAGGCTGTGGGACGGCCTGCAATCAAGGCAGTTATCGCCGAAAGGGAGAAAAACGGCAAATATAAAGGACTTACCGATTTCTGCTCCCGTGTTGTCGGCAAGGACATTAATAAGAGAATGGTTGAAAATCTTATATATTCCGGAGCCTTTGATTCCTTCGGAGGCACAAGATGGCAATATATAGGCGCATATAAATCAATAATGGACGGGGTATCCCAGTCCAAGAAAAACAATATAGAAGGTCAGCTGAACCTGTTTGATATGTCTATGGGCGAGGATGATGCCGCCGAAACGGTTGATACGTTCCCCTATGTTGAGGAATATCCAGAAAAGGAAAGACTGGCATTTGAAAAATCCGTGCTTGGAGTATTTATCAGCGGACATCCTCTTAAGCAGTATATAGATGTCCTTGAGCAAAAGGTCACCGTACACTGTTCGGACTTCCTCGAAAGCAACATAGAGGAAGGTTTGAGCGATATATTTGACGGACAAAATATAAAAATAGGTGGTTTTATATCGGATAAGAGTGTTAAGTTTACTAAAAACAACACTCAGATGGCCTTCATTCGCCTTGAGGATATGACAGGTTCTGTGGAGGTTATCGTTTTTCCTAAGACTTATGATAAATTCAGCAAATATCTTTTCGAGGATAAGGTTATAATAGTTGAAGGACGGGCGGCGATATCTGAGGGTGAAACGCCGAGGGTTATAGCAGAAAATATAATCCCCTTTGAAATGCTTGAAGACGGCGAAAGCTCCGGAAAACGGCCTGTCAGTGTGGGCATTGTGCTGGACAGAGGAATGTCAATTGATAGTGCAAAGCCGTTTTTGGCTGAGTTCAAAGGAAATGTTCCGCTTTATATAAATGATAAAGCAAACGGAAAGAAATATAAGGCCGACGAAAGCTGTTGGCTTAATATAAATAAAGAAACAATAAATCAACTTGAAATGTTTTTCGGCAAAGAAAATGTTGTCGTAAAATACAGATAACGAGGAGGCGTTATTATGGAAAACGGAAAGCTTAAAATAGGCGTTCTTACAAGCGGAGGCGATGCTCCGGGCATGAATGCCGCCATAAGGGCGGTTGTAAGAACAGGACTTAACATGAACTGCAAGGTAATAGGCATCCATAAGGGATATATCGGCCTTATTAATGGCGATATTACCGAGCTTAGCTCAAAGGATGTATCTGATATAATGAACAGGGGCGGCACTATATTACATACTGCCAGAAGCCCGGAAATGATGACGGAGGCAGGCTTGTCCAGAGCGGCCGCCATATATAATATTCTCGGCCTTGACGGACTGGTAGTTATCGGAGGCGACGGTTCATTCAGAGGCTGTAAGGCTCTTGCCGAAAAGGGTGTAAACTGCATGGGTATTCCCGGAACAATCGACCTGGACATTTCCTGTACAGAATATACCATAGGTTTTGATACCGCCGTAAATACCGGACTTGAGTCGGTAAGACGTCTGAGAGATACATCCAGCTCCCACGAAAGATGTTCTGTTGTAGAGATGATGGGACGTGACGCAGGATACATTGCCATGTGGTGCGCCATTGCCGGCGGAGCCGAGGAGGTTCTTATCCCTGAGAGCAAAGGCGTTATTACCGATGATATGGTAATAGAGCAGATCCTCATGAACAGAAGCAGAGGCAAGAGACATAACCTTGTTGTTGTAGCCGAGGGTGTCGGCGGAACGGTTAAGCTTGCCAAGAAGATACAGGATATAACAGGTATCCAGACTAGAGCCACAGTTCTCGGACACTTGCAGAGGGGCGGCGTTCCAACAGCCCTCGACTGTATGCACGCTTCTATGATGGGATATTATGCGGCAAAGGCCATTGTTGACGGCGAAAAGAACAAGATAATAGCCTACAACAGAGGAAGATATGAAAGAATTGATATTACAGAGGCACTCAGCATGCAGAAGAAGATTGACCCCGAGTATTATGATGTAGTTAAACTTCTCTCTATCTGATATAATTCGAAATTTGGGCAGGCCGCAGTTTCGGCGGCCTGCCGATAGATAAACATTAATACAACCAACAAACGGAGGTTCAAATGATTAAATTATATGACAATGGTGTTTATATCGCCGACGGAAAAACCATCATTGAAGACAATGGCAATGCGGAAAAAGAGCTTATGGCTCTGAAGGGCAAAAGCATTTCAAAGGCAGAGGCCTCTGAAAATACGATGGCCTATGGTATTTTGAATAAGCATAATACATCGGGAACAATGGACAAGCTTAAAATTAGGTTTGATGCCATGGCTTCCCATGATATTACATATGTCGGAATTATCCAGACAGCTCGTGCCAGCGGCCTCGAGAAATTTCCCATGCCCTATGTTCTTACCAACTGCCACAACAGTCTTTGCGCAGTAGGCGGAACAATAAACGAGGATGACCACCTTTTCGGACTTTCATGCGCCAAGAAATACGGCGGAATATATGTTCCTGCCCATCAGGCCGTTATACATCAGTATATGCGTGAGATGATGTCGGGAGTAGGCAAGATGATTCTCGGCTCAGACAGCCACACACGTTACGGTGCGTTGGGAACAATGGCTATGGGTGAGGGCGGCCCCGAGCTTGTTAAACAGCTTTTAAACAAAACCTATGATATAGACAGACCTCAGGTTATTGCTGTATATCTTACCGGCAAGCCTGAAGACGGAGTAGGCCCTCAGGACGTTGCTCTTGCCATCATAGGCGCCGTATTCAACAACGGATATGTTAAGAATAAAGTAATGGAGTTTGTCGGCGATGGTATCAGCAATCTTTCCGTTGACTACAGAAACGGCATTGATGTAATGACAACCGAAACAACCTGTCTTTCATCTGTATGGAGAACTGACTCCAAGGTAAAGGAATGGTACGACATTCACGGAAGGAGCGAAGCATATAAGGAGCAGAACCCCGGAGAAATAGCATATTATGACGGACTTATTTATGTTGACCTTTCCACAATTAAGCCCATGATAGCTATGCCGTTCCATCCAAGCAACATCTATACAATAGAAGACCTCAATGCCAACCTTATGGATATACTTGATGAGGTCGAAAAGAGTGGAGCAAAACAGCTTGATAATGATACAATTAAATTCTCACTCAAAGAGAAGGTTAAAAACGGCAAGCTTACGGTAGAGCAGGGCGTTATAGCAGGCTGTGCCGGCGGTACATATGAAAATATCTGCGATGCTGCAGACATAATAAAAGGAAATTCAATCGGTGCCGGAGAATTTGCATTAAGCGTATATCCTTCAAGCCAGCCTGTATTCCTTTCACTGGTTGAAAACGGCAAGATTGCCGATGTTATGATGTCAGGTGCTACAGTTCGTTCGGCATTCTGCGGCCCTTGCTTTGGTGCAGGCGATGTTCCGGCCAACAATTGCCTGAGCATTAGACACTCCACACGTAACTTCCCCAACCGTGAAGGCTCTAAGATTACAAGTGGACAGATTGCTTCCGTAGCACTTATGGATGCCCGCTCAATTGCTGCCACAGCCATAAACAAGGGCGTTATCACAGCGGCAACAGACCTGGATGTAAACTACACTAAGCCTAAATATTTCTTTAACGGAGATGTATATAAAAACAGATGCTATGACGGCTATGGAAAGGCAGATCCTTCTGTAGAGCTCAGATTTGGCCCCAATATCACAGACTGGCCTGCAATGAGCCATCTGACAGACGATATTCTTCTTAAGGTTGTTTCTGTTATAAAGGATCCCGTAACTACAACCGATGAGCTTATCCCTTCGGGAGAAACATCGTCATACCGTTCAAATCCTCTTAAGCTGGCGGAGTTCGCTCTTTCCAGAAAGGATCCGGCATATGTCGGAAAAGCCAAAGAGGTTCAGACAGCCGAAAAGGCCAGACTTGACGGAAAGAATCCTGTTGAGGCATATGGCGAGCTTGAAAGCGTTGTAGGCGCAATAAAGGCTGAATTTGCTGATTTTGATATAAATAAGACAGGTATCGGAAGCACAATATATGCTGTTAAGCCCGGCGACGGTTCTGCCAGAGAACAGGCCGCAAGCTGCCAGAAGGTTCTCGGTGGCTGGGCAAATATCGCTAAGGAGTATGCCACAAAGAGATACCGCTCGAATCTTATCAACTGGGGTATGCTTCCCTTCATTTTTGAGGATGAAATTCCTTTCGAGAAGGACGACTATATATTTGTACCGGAGATAAGAAAGGCAATAGAGGACAAGAAGAGCGGAATTCCTGCTTATATCGTTAAGGGCGGAAGGCTTGTTCCTTTCACACTTAAGATGGGCGACATCACAGATGATGAAAGAAAGATTATCCTTGCCGGATGCCTTATCAATTTCTATGCTGAATAATAAGGAAATATAAAAATGATTTAAAATGAAATATCGCCGTGGGAGAATATTCCTGCGGCGGTTTTTTGAATAGGCTGTTGTTATGAGATGTTTTTATCGATGTTTTAGCGCAATAAAAGGGATGGGGAAATTAGCCCATTAGATTTAACCCTGTATTTTGTATTATGTAGGAGTAGGGGATAATCCAAGTATTCCGCCGATAAAGAAAAATGCAAAAATAAACATTAACAGTAAAAGAAGTATTAACCCTGCCACAATAGCCTGCGTACACGGCAATTTTTTCTTCTTTCGTATTAAGCCGTACACCAACAAAGACAGCCCGCCGATAAAGCAAGCTAACGGGAGAAAAACAAAAACGAAAAATATTCCAATGCCGGCAGCTGCAAGGCTATCAATCAACAATACTACTGCAGTAATTGCGAAAACAATCAGAACGATTTTTATGATATTCTTTCGTTCCTGTTTTCGTTGTTCTTTTACCATGTCAAAAGAATTGATAATAGCTTCCGACGCTTCACTGTCAGTTATAGGTCTTGCTTCAATTTTCTCGGATTTCATAATTTCAAGTACGCTGACACCGAGTGCGTCTGCCAACGGCTCAATCAGATTGATGTCCGGAAGTCCGATACCTCGTTCCCATTTGCTGACAGCCTTGTCTGTTACATGAAGAATTTGTCCCAGTTCAGCCTGTGTCATTTTTTTCTCTTTTCTTAAAGCTGCGATAAATGAGCCAAACTTTTGTGCGTCCACGGTCAGCACCTCCTTACAAGAATATTGTACATTGCAAGCTCTATAAAACGCAACCGACGGAACGTTTACATTATGTAAAAGGGGCTTTTTCAAAACTCGACGCTACGTTTACCAATGAAACAGCGATGATATGCCGCATGATGTTTATAATAGTTAGCTCAGAGTCTATGCAGCCGGCACATTTGTAAACGAAATATAAATACTTAAATTATTCGGGGTATAGCTGATACTCAATCCCCGGTTTCCATTAGATAATACTGTTCCGGTAGAAACAAAACCTTGTCCTTCGATTTCTTCGGAAACCGACTCTGTGACAGAGTAGCCGTTTTCTTTCAGCAGTTCCATATAAGCGTTATATTCGTCGTCGGTAATATCGACAAGGCTGATACCGCAAAAACCGTTTACTGTATCAAGCACAGTCCCGCTAACCGTGCCGGGAGCAACGGGAAGTCCGTCCGTGTATTCGTTTTCAGGTCATACACCTTCGTCAAGTGTGATAAGACTATCCGTCGAGGTATTGCTTGTGTCCTGCATTGTGTTTTGATTGGAACAGGCGGTTAATGCAAAAAGCAAAACAAGAATAATTGCAAAAACAGATTTTTTCATAATTACCTCCGCTTTTTACTGATAGAACGGACAATTAGCATTACTGCAGCGACAACTGCTATAATACCGATTGCCAAAAGAACTGCGGAGAGATTAAATCCGTCGCTAACCTTTATGCTCGTCATTGAATCTGCCTGTCCGATTACATCCGCCGGAACATTTCTAACTCGTGCAGTACCATAGAGCACAAAAGCAATGACAGCAACGGCAAGAGCAATAACGCTTGAAACAATCCTTTTGCTTTTTCTTGAGGCGGCAAGGTCAATTCCCAATTGCTCTGCGGCACTTTCCGCAAATTCTTTAGGCGTGCCCAAGCGGTCAATTACTTGCTGCTCAGTTTCTCCGTTTTCCAATGCGGAATCAAATATTTCGTTCAAATCACGAATAACAACTTTTTTTGCCTTGCGTGGGATACGCAGTTCTTTTTCTGCCTGCTTGATATACTGTTCTTTCATTTTGATACCTCCGCTTGTTCATAATCACCGATAAATCCATTCACGCAATCGGTATATTTCTCCCAAAAAGAAATCAATTCTTTCAAGGTTTCGTCTCCTTTCGGGGTAAGGGAATAATATTTTTTTGAGCCTCCATTTGCGGCGGAAGGGGCAATCCGGCATTGAATTAAGCCTGCTTCCTGCAGCCGATACAATATAGGATAAACTGTGCCTTCTTTTGCATAGCCCAAGACTGCGGCTCCGTTATTGTTCAGTTCTGTAATAATTTCATATCCGTAGGTTTCCTTCTTTGCTATCAGACACAGCAGTATCATTTCAAGGGAGCCTTTTTTGAATTGCTGTACATAGCGGCTGTCCATTTTTAAACATCCTTTCTGCATTGCTATTTAGTAATACTAATTAGTAATACAATTATAATCCTTTGGAGAAGTGTATGTCAATAGAAAACCTTATTTTTGCGGAATTAATAACAAACCAAAAGAGAAGGAAATCAACTATTAAATAATTACAATAGCTGTATTTCCTTCTCTTTATGTGATCTATTATGTTCTTGTTTTAGCCTTTAGACAATTCCTTAATATGATATATTTCCTACACCAAGATATGACTCGGGGCTAACGGCAGTACCGTTAAGTCTGACCTCAAAGTGGCAGTGATTTCCGGTGGAGTTTCCGGTGCTTCCTATTTTGGCTACCTGCTGGCCTCTCGATACCGTATCACCGACCGAAACTGTGAGGCTTGAATTATGTCCGTAAAGGGTTACAAGTCCGCCGCCGTGGTCAATCATAATTGTATTTCCGTAACCGCTTATCCATTCTGAATATATTACCGTTCCGGCCTCTGCCGCAACTACAGCCGCACCATAGCTTGCCGGTATGTCATAGCCTGTGTGTTTCTCTGTTCCGGTACCGATGGGTTTGTCACGAACCGTGAAGCCGCTGGAAAGACTGGAGCTTGAAGCTGCTACAGAAGGTACCGGCCAGTTGAGCTGACCGCCTGTATAAACAGTCGTACTGCTTGTGTTTGACTGAGCCGCTATTATCTGGTTAATCATCTGCTCTGCTTCCTGACTGGCTTTTTCATTGAGAGCAATGAGCTGATTATACTTTTCTTCATCCTGTGCATATGATGCTATGAGGGCTTCCTTTTCGGCAACAATGGCATCAAGACTGTCCATAGTGTCCTGTGCTACGCCCAAAAGGTATTCGGCCTGTTCCTTTTCTTCTGCAATTTCCTCGGTTCTCTTTTGTATCTCATTCTGCGTTTCGGTAAGCTCGTTGAGCATGTTGTTGTCATAGCTCATTATGTCATCGATATACTGTATACGTCTAATCATATCCGAAAAGCTTTCGGAGCCGAGAAGTATTTCCAAATAGCTTATTTGGCTGTTTTCGTAAAAGAATTTCATTCTTGAAGCAAATGTCGTAAACTGCTGTTCACGTTTTGCTGTTGCCTCTTCAAGAGCGGCTTCGGATTCCTCCAGACGTGCCGTAACATCGTCTAAATCTGCCTGCGCCGAGTCAACCTCCTGCTGAGCGGCGTTAAGTACGCTGTCCATTGCCTCTATTTCGGCTTCGACATCAGCCTGCTTCTGCTGAGCCTCTGCCAGCTTTTCCTTGGCTTCGGCTGTTTCCTGCGCCAGCTCTTCACGTTCATTTTGCAGCTCGGTAAGAGTTTTGGCCTCAGCCTCGGTATGGGGAAGAGATGTGACTGTCACTGCCGCCATCAAGGCCAGGGCAGTCATATATTTAATATGTTTTTTCATTCAATCACCC
>JAJQDF010000148.1 GCA_021202325.1 Clostridiales bacterium
CAACGATATGATACTTTCCACCGCCATTGGCTGTCTGGATGATGACGAAAATTTAAAGAGTTTCATAGGTGAGCGTAAGGCGGAGGAGGCTTCCGTACTTATTGTTTCATTCAAGGATTCTTCCTACAGCGTAAGCTCCGATGTTCTGAAATATGCCGACGACATAGGGTTACCCATGTTCAGCATTCCCTGGGAAATACATTTTTCCGATATAGTGAATTTTGTAACCATAAAAATTCATGACAAAAACATTGAGTCCTACAAAAAAATACAGGATGAGCTTTTCAATGCATACTTTACTTCAAAACCGCTTGATGAAGCTGTTAAAATTATTTCATTATTTTTCGGTTCTCCGGTTTCAATAACAAACAAATCAGACGATATAAAAGGCAAGTACCCTGCTGATTTTGTTCACGATTCCTGTGTAACATTTGAGATTCGCATGAATAAATTTCTCTGGGGATATATACATGTATTTGAGCCGGAAAACTGCGAAGATCTTCTGCGAGAAAGGGATAATATAGAAAAATACATATCCACTCCTCTATCTCTATGGTTTAACAAGGAAAGCATAGAAGACATGATGATAATGAGGCTTAAAAACGATTTCGTATGGAATCTTGCTAACAAAAATTATTCATCCTTTGATGAAATGGCAAGGCAGGGAATAAAACTTGGCTTTGACCTTTACAATCCTTACATGTGCGCCATTTTCAACGTTTCGGACGACAAGGCCAAAAACTTCATCGAAGAATATTCCTCGGAAACGGCTGCAATTACATCTGAGATCGAAACCATCATAGTCGATGAGCGCACCAAGCTTGGTACAAGGGTTATGTTTGCCGACAGGGGCCTTTTGTTTGTAATTTATATCGAAGCAGCAGGAAGTTCAATTTCAAAGGCGGAAAACTTCATAAATTCACTGGATAAGCACCTGACAGAGCGTTTCCCAAACTACAATTTTCATTGGGGCATAAGCGAAATTCAGCAGGACAGCCCCGTAGATTTCAGCCGGCTCTACGAAAATGCTTACTTGGCGCTTCAGTACTGCCTAAATTCCAAGGACAATCGATATATGTTCACCTACAAGGATACTAAAATCCATCAAATAATATCCGCCCTGACGAGCGAAGCAGAAATAAAAAAGACTGCCGAAGAAGCCCTCGCCGGTCTTATGGAAAATGACAAAAATTCCAGTATGGATTTGTTCAGTACGCTGACCGAATATATCAAGAATAATTACAATACAAGCCTCACAGCAAGATGCCTGCACCTAAATAGGCAGTCCCTTCTCTACCGCCTGGAAAAGATTGAGGCGTTGACCGGAATGTCACTGAGTAACCATAAGGATTTATTTTTGTTGGAGGTGTTTACTAGGATATTCGCTGACTATTAGCGGCGGAGCCGGTAAGCGGAAATCTTTGAGAGATCTCCGCCTGTTTTTTGAAAGCAAATCGAAAAGTTCCTTTGAAACTTTTCAATTTGAAGTGGCTAATTCTGGTAACTTGATGCCGTCGGAAATGAATTCCGGCCACTTTTGCAGTTTTTGGAGGAGAAATTAATGTTTAGGTAGAATTAAAGAAATAGGCAGTTGAAGGTAACTTAGATGGATAACCGTCATTGCTTGAGGAATTCATTTCCGAAAGTGTCAAAAAACTAAAATTAGCCAATATAAAAGCAAATGTTTCGATGATTTTACGGAACATTTGCTTTTATTTCCATAATAAGCTAAAAGCCATCAGGATTTCCGCTTAGCGGCTCTGCCGCTTACTTTTTCGCCTTGCTCTCACAGTATATGCATCTGTATATTCCTTTTTCTCTGTCCGTCAGCTTGAATACATGCTCAATCTCCTGCTCAACCGAAGTTATGCATCTGGGGTTTTTACACTTTATAACTCCAGTTATTCTTTCCGGCAGCTGGAGATTTTTCTTCTCTATTGTTTTTCCGTCACGAATAATGTTTACCGTAATTCCCGGATCGACATATCCGAGAACATCCAAATCTAAATCAATCATGCTGTCTATTTTTATGATGTCCTTTTTGCCCATTTTGCGGCTGATAACATTCTTTATTATGGCAACTGAGCAGTCCAGCTTCTCAAGGCCGAGCACCTCATAAAGATACATTCCCTTGCCGGCCTGTATATGGTCGATTACAATACCGTTTTTAATCGAATCAATTGTCATCAATTACGCCTCCAATCCAAGCAGTTTAAGAATAAGAGCCATTCGTATATATTTTCCGTTCAGCGCCTGTCTGAAATAACATGCTCTGGGATCATTATCCACAGCAACGGAAATTTCGTTTACCCTGGGCAGGGGATGAAGAATTCTCATTGTTTCTTTGGCATTTTTCAGCTTTTCGGGCGTGAGAACATAGCTGTCCTTCAATCTTATGTAATCCTGCTCGTTGAAAAATCTTTCTCTCTGAACCCTGGTCATGTAGAGTATGTCAAGCTGGGGCATTGCATCCTCAAGGTCGGGATTTTCAACATAGGGTATTCCTTTTTTCTCAATTACGTCAACCTTTATGTAATCGGGCAGTTTTAATTCATCTGGCGATATGAGAACGAATTTTATATTTTCATATCTTGACATAGCCGCAATGAGCGAATGTACAGTTCTGCCGAATTTAAGGTCGCCGCAAAGTCCTATGGTGAGGTCCGAAAGTCTTCCCATCTCCCTGTGTATTGTCAGCAGGTCTGTCAAAGTCTGTGTAGGATGGTTATGTCCGCCGTCGCCGGCATTTATAACCGGCACGTCCGACTTCATTGAAGCAACAAGGGGCGCACCCTCTTTGGGATGGCGCATTGCGATTATATCGGCGTAGCAGCTGACTACTTTAACCGTATCCGAAACGCTCTCGCCTTTGGCTGAAGATGAGCTTGCGGCCTCCGAAAATCCGAGGATATTTCCGCCAAGCTCCAGCATAGCCGCCTCGAATGAAAGTCTTGTTCTGGTTGAGGGCTCAAAGAAAAGGGTAGCCAGCTTTTTGCCGTGGCATATCTCGGAATATTTGTCATGATTGGCGATTATGTCATCAGCTGTTTCTATAAGCTCATTGATTTCTTCTGTGGATAAGTCAAGAATATCTATAAGACTTTTCATTTTGCTCCTCCTATCCAGCTTTCATCATCGGGATTATCTCTGAATTTCAATATTCTTGCAACATCTGCCTTTTCAATGTAGCCTTCCTCGGCAGCCACCTCTACAAGGGCATCCAGATTTGAAAGGCTAATATTTTTAACGTCGGCATCGGCGAGCCTTTTCATTCCCTTTGCCATGCCATATGTGAATATGCTGGCAATACCCAGAACCTCGGCTCCGGCCTCTCTGAGAGCATCTACAACCTCAACGGCACTGCCGCCTGTGGATATGAGATCCTCAATAACAACAACCTTCTGTCCCTTTTCAAGCTTTCCTTCTATTCTGTTGTTTCTGCCGTGATCCTTGTTGCCTGAACGTACATATCCCATGGGCATGTCCAGTATATGGCCTGTGATTGCGGCATGGGCTATACCGGCTGTGCTTGTTCCCATAAGAACCTCGCATTCGGGATAGTTTTCCTTGACCACCTGCGCCAAAGCATTCTCTACATCATTTCTAACCTTGGGTGCTGTCAGCGTAAGTCTGTTGTCGCAATAAATAGGGCTTTTGATTCCGCTTGCCCATGTGAAGGGCTCCTCAGGTCTTAAAAATACCGCTCCGATCGAAAGCAGGTCTTTAGCTATAAGCTTCTGTATATTTTCCATTTTTATCTCTCCTTCTTATCCAACAAATTCCTCTATACATCTCTCATAGGCCGCTACGGGATTCTCGCCCTGAGTAATGGGGCGTCCCACAACTATGTAGTCCGAACCTATCTCCTTTGCTTTGGCAGGCGTGGTTATTCTAACTTGATCGCCTTTATCTCCGTCAGCAAAACGTATTCCCGGTGTAACCGTTACAAAGCCGTTTCCGCATACGTTGTGAACCTTTTCTGATTCCAGCGGCGAGCATACAACACCGTCAAGGCCGGCCGCCTTTGCGTTCTCGGCATAGTGCATTACCGTTTCCTCAAGGCTTCTGTTTATATAAAGCTCCTTCTGCATTCTTTCCTCATCCGTTGATGTAAGCTGAGTTACGGCGATGAGCATAGGTCTTGTACCGTCTTCCCTGGTAAGTCCCTTGAGAGCGGCCTCCATCATGGCTATTGTTCCTGCCGCATGGATATTTACCATATCCACATCAAGATTTGAAAGTACCTTCATGGCTTTCATAACCGTATTGGGAATATCATGAAGCTTTAAATCAAGGAAAATCTTATGTCCTCTTTTTTTGATTTCTCTTACAATCTGTGGTCCCTCAGCATAGAAAAGCTCCATGCCAATCTTTACAAAGGGCTTTTCCCCGTTAAACTTATCGAGAAAAGCAAATGTTTCCTCTGCACTGTTGAAATCACAAGCGATAATTACATCCTTACCCATCAATGCGCACCTCCGATAATGCTCTTTAAGTCGTCTATATTATATTTTTCCATTACTTTTGGAAGTTCTTCAATTATATTTTTGCAGGCAAAGGGCTCAACAAGATTTGCTGCTCCTACCTGAACCGCCGTTGCTCCGGCAAGCATCATTTCGATAACATCCTCAGCCGTAGTAATTCCGCCCATACCGATAATGGGAATGCTTACAGCTTCATAAACCTGATATACCATTCTCAATGCCACAGGAAGAATAGCCGTTCCCGAAAATCCGCCCATCTTATTGGCTATAACCGGTTTCTTTGTTTTTAAGTCTATCCTCATGCCAAGCAATGTGTTTATCATGCTTATTCCGTCGGCTCCGGCATCCTCGCAGGCCTTTGCTATGGAAACTATGTCCGTTACGTTGGGACTAAGCTTTATATACACCGGCTTTGTAGTAACGGCCTTAACCGCTTTTGTTACCTCTGCGGCGGCCTCAGCCGATGTTCCGAACGCCATGCCGCCGTTATGAACATTGGGGCAGCTTACATTTACTTCTATTAATCCGACCTGCTCTTCCTTATCTATTCTCTCACAGCAATAGGCGTATTCATCAACGGAAAATCCGCTTATGTTGGCTATTACCTTTTTATTAAAGCATTTTTTAAGCTTAGGAAGCTCCTCAGATATTACTTTGTCTATTCCCGGATTTTGAAGGCCGACTGAATTTATCATTCCCATGGGGCACTCGGCAATTCTCGGTGTAGGATTACCGAAGCGTGCCTCCTTTGTGGTTCCTTTAAAAGAAAAGCTTCCGAGCATATTTATATCGTAAAGCTCCGCAAATTCATAACCGTATCCGAATGTTCCGCTGGCAGGGATAACAGGATTGTCCAGCTCCAAGCCGCTGAGGCTGACCTTTGTGTTTACCATATTATCTCCTCCTTTTCCAGAACGGGGCCGTCCTTGCATATTCTCTTATTTCCGTATTTTGTTTCACAGCTGCATCCCATGCAAGCTCCGAATCCGCAGCCCATTCTTTCCTCAAAGCTGAATTGGCCGCTTGTTGTCATTGTGTTATAAACTGCCTTAAGCATAGGTTCAGGGCCACAGATATAGACATAGCTGTAGTCCAAGTCCTTCATTGCATCGGTAACAAAGCCCTTAACACCGGCACTTCCGTCCGCTGTGGCAATAATCACGTCGGCACCAAGCTTTTCAAACTCATCCACATAAAATATTTCATCGGACTTATTGAATCCCATTATTACTGTCGGCTTTTTGCCTTCTGCTATAAGCTTCTTTGCAAGGTTATACATGGGCGGAACTCCTGCGCCTCCGCCTATGAGAAAAGGGTTGTCTCCGCTTCTTGAAAGGTCGTAGCCGTTCCCAAGGCCGCAAAGCACATCGAGCTTTTCTCCTGCTTTCATATCAGCCATATATTCCGTGCCTCTGCCCACAGTTTTATATATTATTGTAAGCAAATTTTCGTTGTAATCACACACTGATATAGGTCTGCGGAGGAAAAACCCATCCAGCTTTATATTTACAAACTGTCCGGGGCCGCTTATTGCCGAAGTATCTCCCTCCAGAACCATTTTGTACGTGATTCTAGCTATTTCTTTATTTTCCCGCACCGTAAAAATACACTGTTTCATATTATCACCTTTTATAAACTATATTGCCGTTTACCATTGTCATAAGGCATCTGCCGTAAACCTCTCTGCTCTCGAAGGGAGTGCTTCTGCCCTTTGAAAGAAACTCGGCAGGATTCACCGTATATTTCTCATCAAGGTCAAACACCGTCAAATCGGCAGGCTGTCTAACCGCAATGGAGCTACCTATGCCGAAACGTTTCTGTGCATTTACATTGAGCAGTTCCATGAGCTTTTCAAGGGTTATAACTTTCTTTCTTACAAGCTCAGTATACACTATAGGAAATGCCGTTTCCAGTCCGACAACTCCCATTAGGCTGTCCTTCAGTCCCTTGCTTTTTTCCTCTGCCGTATGGGGAGCATGGTCAGTTGCTATAAATTCAATTGTTCCGTCCTTTATTCCTTCAATCAGTGCCAGCTGGTCGCTCTCGTCCCTTATGGGAGGGTTCATTTTGAAGCGGCCTTCCTCCTGCAAATCCATGTCGTTCAGCACAAGGTAATGCGGTCCGGTCTCGCAGCTGACGCTCAGTCCCTCTGCCTTTGCCTTTCTCACAAGGTCTACGCTTTCCTTTGTGGATATGTGGCACACATGGTAGGCACAGCCTGTCTCCCTAACAAGGTCAATATCCCTTGCTATCTGCTTCCACTCGCTTTCGGAGCATATTCCCTTATGTCCGTGGAGCTTTGCATATTTCCCTTTGTGTATATATCCGCCCTCGAGAAGAGTATTGTCTTCGCAATGAGCAACTATCATTTTTCCCAGCGTCTTAGCCTTAAGCATTGCCGTCCTCATCATTTCGTCTCTTTGGACTCCCTTTCCGTCGTCGGAAAAGGCAATTGCATATTTTGCCATGCCGTCCATATCGGACAGCTTTTCGCCCATTTCACCCACGGTTATTGCACCGTAGGGATAGACATGAACCGCCGCCGTATTCTCGATTATGCTGACCTCTTCCATTATGTTTTCAACCGAGTCCGGAACAGGCTTAAGGTTCGGCATAGCGCACACCGAAGTATATCCGCCGTGAGCCGCCGCCAATGTTCCCGTTTCTATTGTTTCCTTACACAAAAAACCCGGTTCTCTCAGATGAACATGAACATCTGTAAAACCGGGAAAAATATACTTATTATTAAAATCAAAGGAAACAATGCCCCCATCATTACGGAAGCCGCTGTCAACAGAAACAATTATATTGTCTTTTATAAAGACATCAGTCTTAACAAACTCATTATCAATGTAAACATTAGCGTTTTTTAATACACAATCCATTGAATAACCTCCGTTTCCATTATACACCGGAGATATTTTATCATTAATAAGTTTGACAGTCAAGTGAAATAGCGCAAAAATTGTTTCTAGCAACAAACGGAAATACATTCATCAAGCCTATCTGCCACCCAACAAATGTATTTCTCCACCTTAAAAATCATCCGCAGTTTACATCTTCAGAGTAATTACGCTTTCAAACATCTCTTTCTCATTCTCAATGCTGTCGCCATTGCCAATTACGCAAATGTACGGGCTTTCCTCAAATGTCCTGAGCATAGGTGCATAGCTTCTTATATCCTCAAGGGTTGTGGAGAGAACCTCGTCTCTTGTTTTCTGCAGTTTTTCGGCGCTCACACCTGAAATATACCTAGATAATGCAGTCTTAAGCCTCTGCTCCTTATTGAGCGGACGATCTATGGTATTTATAGCGCCGATAATATAGTTGGTCATAGCTCTTTCGTCAGCATTGAATTTTTCTATAAAGTCCCCTGCCGCATTATATATGTCAATTGTTCTCTTCAAATTTGGATCCCTATAGGAATACATATACATTCCGCCGCTGTTCAGGAACTCACATCCACAGCCATAGGCTCCGCCCTGTACTCTGACTGTGTTCCAAAGATATTCCAGGTCTATTATGTTCTTAAGAACACGCATTTTACCGCTGTATTCAAAGCCGGCCTTTTTAAAATCTGCAGCCTTGGCCACATACTGTATTTTACCGGGAGTTATTATTCCTTCTGACTTTGTATTCAGCTTCACTTCAGACGGATTAATGATAATATTTCTCTCAGCAAACAGTGAATTTAACGCTTTCGCTTTCTCAAAGTCGCCCTCTTCACAGCTTATAGCAAGTGTCAGATTATTTTTATTGAAAACCTTTTTAGCCGTTTCAGCCAATTTTGCGGCCACGCCGTCATCAAAATTTCTGTCAATTTGGCAAAGGAATTTGAAATAGTCAACACCCGATGTGCAATCCTTATACAAACGGCCCTCGCTGAAATAGCTTAACGCCCTTGAAGCCGCCGTCATATGGCCGTTTTGCGTCAGATAATTTTCCAGTTTGGAAATTCTGTCCTTTATAATAAGCCTGAGGCTGTCGGTCTTTGTAAATACCATTTTGTTTACGGTTTGGTCAACGAGGTCAATAAGCATATCGGCGTTTCTCGAAAGCGCTTTGGCGCTTACTGTCAGCTTCTTTTTAAGTCCTGCTTCTTCGCCGTAGTTTGCGGAACACGATGCCGTTATGCCGCCTGTGCACATATCCATTTTTGTCGGAAGGTCGCTAAAGCCGTATTTTTCGGTATCAAGTCTTCCAATAACATCGGACAAAAGGCCGATATAATTATAATCCTCCTTGGAAAAATCAGATACATCAAAGGCCAACTCGGCATATATAACGCCGTTTGTGTTGTCAGGCACATAGAATATTCCGTCCCTTATGCCGCTTTCGATAAATTCCGCTTTCTTATCTATGTCATCCAGTTTAAGAGAAGGCACGACCGACAAATCCTCGTCCGCTGACTGGAATTTCAGTAGGTTCTTCGTATCTTCGGCAATTTTTTCTATCTGTTCCGCCGAAAGGCTTTGTTTATACTCATCAAGACGTTTTCCGGCGGCTTCATCCAGCTCCGCCTGCATTCCAACTTTAGGCTGAAGTGACACAAAAACCTGAGTTTCGTTATTTGTCATGCCATCGGCTATGAGCTTTTCAAAATAGCCCTCGTCAATCTTGGAACGAATGGAGGCTATAAGCTTCTTAAATCTGAATGACTCAAAGGGATTATCCTTATGAAGCCAGCTGTTCATGGACTTAAGTCCGTAATAGAGTCCCCTTGGCTTATAGCCGAAATTTTCTTCGCTGAGCATAAATTCAAAGGCGTTCACAGCCGAATTCAAAAGTTCTTTGTCAATACCCTCATTGACCAGCTTTTTCAGCTCATCAGTCACCGTTTTTTCGAATTTATCAAGAGCGCTTTCCTCGGCTTCCTTTGCCGCAATTGTAAACACTGTATCCTTTATGGAAGAATCGAACCAACCCTCAGTATCGGAGCAGAAGCCGCTCTCGGTCAGTGCCTTTCTTATTGGAGAGGCGTTTGTATCCGTCAGTATATATGAAAGTATGCCATAACCCAGGCTGGATTCCTCATCGCAGGAATCGCCGACAATATAGCTTGCGGCATACATAGCTTCATTTTCGCCCTTTTCCACAACCGGATAGTATTCTTCTTTTCTGATTATTTTGTTCTGACTTTCCTGATGCTTTATTTCGTTATTAATCTCTATGGCATCAAACTTTGACAGATATTCCTTATCAAAATATGCCGTTTTTTCCTCAATGTCCATTTTGCCGAAAAGATAGATGTAGGAATTTGACGGATGATAATGCTTTTTATAAAAATCTATAAATTGTTCATATGTCAGCTCCGGTATTTTATCGGGATCTCCGCCGCTTTCGAATCTATATATCGAATCCGGAAAAAGTGCTGTATTTACCGCACCGTCCAAGTATCTGTCGGGATCGGAATACGCTCCCTTCATTTCGTTATAAACAACTCCCCTTATTTCCAAAGGATCCGCCGCATTCTCCAAATGAAGATGATGCCCCTCCTGCATAAAGATTTCCTTGTGCTTGAGCATAAGAGGATTGAAAACAGCATCCATATATACGTCCATAAGGTTCATGAAATCCTTATCATTTCTGCTGGCGATGGGATAAACTGTTTTGTCGCTGTATGTCAAAGCGTTCAGATATGTATTAAGCGAGCCCTTGGCAAGCTCATTAAAGGGATCCTTTACAGGATATTTTTCCGAGCCGCACAGCACAGAATGTTCGATAATATGGGGCGTTCCGCAGTCGTCCTCCGGCGGAGTTTTAAATGAAATGGAAAACACCTTATTGTCGTCATCGTTTTCTATATACATCAGTCTGGCTCCGCTTTTTTCATGCTTGAACAGGTATCCGACCGAATTTATGTCATCTATATTTTCCTTATTTAACAATGTAAATCCGTTTATGTTATCATTTATGTTTAGATTCAAATATATTCCTCCAATCTTAAGTCCCTTTATAG
>JAJQDF010000009.1 GCA_021202325.1 Clostridiales bacterium
ATATATAATAAATCCGTAAAAGGAGCGAACGTTATGGAAAAACTTTCTCAAAAACAAATGCAAATTCTCGAATACATGAAAGATTCAGTTAAAGAAAGGGGATATCCCCCTTCGGTTAGGGAAATATGCGATGCAGTTGGCCTCAAGTCTACTTCTACAGTACATGGACATTTGGAACGGTTGGAAAAGAAGGGCTATATTCGTCGAGATCCTCTTAAGCCTCGTGCTATAGAAATATTTGTCGACGACTCTATGAACAGTACTCTTCAAAACAAACGGGAAATGATGGATATTCCCGTAGTCGGTACCGTTACGGCCGGTTCACCTATACTGGCCGTGGAAAACATTGAGGATACATTTACAATCCCCATGGACTATGCCCCCAATGGCGATGTTTTTATGCTTCGTGTAAAAGGCGACAGTATGATTAATGCAGGCATATTCAACCGTGACCTTATAATGGTCAGACAGCAGAGCACAGCCGAAGACGGAGACATCGTTGTTGCCCTCATCGAAGACTTTGCCACCGTAAAAACATTTTACAGGGAAAACGACTACATTAGACTTCAGCCTGAAAATCCGACCATGTCCCCTATTCTCGTTAAAGACGTTACTATTATCGGCAAGGTTGTAGGATTGTATAGGAAATACTGATAAATTTGAGATTTTATATAATTAAATAATTGACACATCAGCTTATTCAATATAAAATCTAAACAGGCAAAACCTTGCCAATATTTGAAAGGCTGTGAATATTATGAGTTCGTATAAAATAATTTCTGATACATCGTGTGATATAAATCCTTCTGTCATTAGTACAGATACCATACCAAGGGTTCCGTTTTATGTTTCCTTTGATAAGGAGAATTATAAAAAGGAAATAGCGGAAATTTCTGTTGATGAATTTTACAGAACAATCGTTGAAGACAAGCTGTTCCCTAAAACATCCTGCCCTACCATTTCTGATTATACTGACGTTTTTGAACCCTATCTTAAGGATGGTCTTGATATTCTGTGTTTCTGCATATCTCAGCTGTTCAGCGGCTCATATCAGAGCGCCGTTAACGCGGCTGACATGATGAAGGAAAAATATCCCGAACGCAGAATAGCGGTAATTGACAGTGTTCAGGCAACAGCCGGTTTCGGACTTATTGTTTACCAGGCAAACCTCATGAGAGAAGCCGGATATACAATGGATGAAGTAATTAAAGTGGTCGAACAGCTTAAGCATGATGCAGCTATCTATTTCACCGTTGGATCCCTCGACTTTCTGCAGAACGGCGGTCGTATCGGTAAAGCCACAGCATTGGCCGGCACATTGTTCAATGTAAAGCCCGTTATATGCATGAAGGAAGGCGAACTTTCTCCTGTTGAAAACGTTAGGGGCGTTAAAAAAGCCGTTAAAGCCATTATCGACAGAACCGACAAGGAAATCCAGAGCCATGAAAGCGATTATTTAATAACAACTTTCTTCGCCGATAAGCGTGTTGATATTACCGACACTATTGTTGAGCATTACAGCGACAGCAAATATGATTTCAGGGACGATTTGTTCAGAGTCGGCGTAACAATCGGAGCCCATACAGGCCCTCAGGTAATCGCCATTGCCTTTGCAAAGAAATATACTCTGTATGAAAAATAAAAGCTAACGTCAATAAACGGAAGGTCTGATTCAGGCTTTCCGTTCTTTTTAAGATGAAGGTCTCGAACAGTGGCTGTGTAGAATATATGCTTGCACACTACAACAGACAGACATTGGACGAGCTGACTGCATGGGTTCTGCAGGTTCTGCATACCGGTGGCATGCGTTTAGCACGGACCGAAGCTTAGAAGCGGAGACCTCATAACGCAGCAATCAATCTTTCATACCTAGTTGCGTCTGCAAAGCAGGCATGCAAGTTTACTTTTATTTTAGAATAAATATATAAGAGAGGGATGAGTATATGTTTAATTATATAGATTTGGAAAACTGGGAAAGAAAAGAACACTTTGAATACTACCGTACAAAGATAAAATGCGGATACAGCTGTACCGTACAGCTGGATGTTACCGCCTTCAGAGACAAGGTTAAGGCCAAAGGCTTGAGATTCTATCCCGCCTTTGTATACTGTGTATCAAATATAGTAAACTCTATGCCCGAATTTAGAATGGGCGTAGACAGTGACGGCAAGCCGGGCTACTATGATATCTCCCACCCAAATATGACAATATTCCATGAGGATGACCACACATTCTCAGATATGTGGACGGAGTATTATCCCGATTTCGTGGATTTCTATAAAAATACAACTGAAAACATGGATAAATATAAAAATGTTAAGGGCATAAAAGCACGTGACGACCAGCCTGCCGCCTTCTTCTGCATTTCGTGCGTACCCTGGCTCTCATATACGGCCTACAGTACCAGTGTTCCTGGCGGTGAACCTAATCTGTTCCCCATAATAACATTCGGCAGATATACCGAATCAAACGGAAAATACACTATGCCTTTTACGCTCAACATATCCCATGCGGCGGCTGACGGCTACCATACAAGTAAATTCTTCAACAGCCTGCAGGAACTTATCGATACGATTGAAATTTAAAAATTATTGCATTACAAAACTAAAGCGGAAGTCCATATCGGATTTCCGCTTGTTTTAATTATATGATTATAATACTTTCGCAAGAAAACTCTTAAGTCTTTCAGTCTGTGGATTATTGAAAAGCTGCTCGGGAGTGCCTTCTTCCATAATTATCCCGTCCTCAAGGAAAAGAACTCTGTCGCCAACTTCTCTTGCAAAACCCATCTCATGGGTTACCACAACCATTGTCATGTTATCCCTTGCCAGTTCCTTCATAACCTCAAGAACCTCTCCAACCATTTCGGGATCGAGGGCAGAAGTCGGCTCGTCAAAAAGCATAACATCGGGCTTCATGCAAAGGGCACGAACAATAGCTATACGCTGTTTCTGACCGCCGGAAAGCTGTGAGGGATATGAGTTTGCTCTGTCTGCCAGTCCAACCCTTTCAAGCAGCTTCATAGCCTCTGCATTGGCCTCTTCTTCGCTTTTTTTCTGGAGCTTCATAGGCGCAATAGTCATGTTTTTGAGTATAGTCATATGAGGGAACAGGTTAAAATGCTGGAATACCATTCCCATCTTCTGTCTGTGTATATTTATGTTGACATTTCTATCCGTGATATCGACACCGTTGAAGGTTATTGTACCTCCGGTGGGCATTTCAAGCAGGTTAAGGCATCTCAGGAATGTAGATTTACCTGAGCCTGAGGGGCCAATCATTACGACCACTTCGCCCTTTTTGATGTCTGTACTGACGCTTTTAAGGGCAGTTACTCCGTTGAATTTTTTCTCAAGATTTTTTACGCTGATAAGTACATTGTTATCTGTCACTGTTACGCAGCCTCCTCTCAAGTACTCCTACAAAGTGAGTAAGTATCATTACCATAGCAAGATAAATCAGTGCGACGCCGACAAGGGGCATAAACGGACTGAAGGTTTTGCTTCTGATAATATTGGCCGCACGGGTAAGGTCGTTTACCGCAACATATCCGGCAACGGATGTTTCCTTCAAAAGAGCTATAAACTCGTTTGCAAGGGATGGCAGAACATTTTTGAAAGCCTGCGGAATAATAATATATCTCATTGTTTCTATATAATTGAAGCCTAAACTTCTTCCTGCCTCCATCTGGCCTCTGTCAATGGACATAATGCCGCCTCGAACAATCTCGGCAACATATGCGCCCGAATTTATGCCAAAGGCAAGGGCACCTATCATAACGCCGTTATTGCTGGATGCAAATATAATAAAGAATATAATAAGGAGCTGGATAACTACAGGCGTACCTCTTATTACGGTAAGGTATACTCTGGCGAAAGCATTTAATATTGCCATTATAGTCTTCTTGGCGCCTCTCATTTCGTCCTTTGTAAGGTCGTATGTAGAACGGATAGTAGCAAGCACAACTCCAATAATGACACCGATTATAATAGCTATTAAGGTTATTTGCAGCGTTACTTTCAAACCGCTTAATATAAGCTTCCATCTGTTATCCTTGACGAAGTTAAGAATAAAATCAGCCTTAATATCAGCAAACCATTCAGCCAATAACAACACATCCTCTCTCAATAAAAATATCATCTCAACAGAAAATAAATAAAACTTTTTAACATGCGCCCCAAACAAAACCGCTAAACAGCTTTATTTGTTTCCCGGACATATAAACACCATGCAGAGCCAAGGCTCTGCATGGTGGGCAAAATCAATATACGCTTTAATCGGATTACTCAGAATATTTAGCGTTTAATTCATCAAAGAAGCCTTCTTCTTTCATATCAGCAAGTGCTGCATTGATTTCATCAAGAAGCTCTGTGTTTTCCTTAGCTACTGCAATTCCGTAGTACTCGATGTCGTCTTCTGTACCGAAGTTTTCGTCAAGAACTACTAAATCGTTGGCTGCTGCAAATGCATCTGCAACACCTGTGTCAAGAACCATGCAGTCAATCTTTCCTGCAAGGAGAGCTGCAAGAGCATCGCTGAATTTTTCATACTGATTTACTCTGTCGCCAAGTGCTTCGCTGGCCATGATGTCGCCTGTTGTTCCAAGCTGAACACCTACTGTGTAATCTCCGTCAACAAGCTGCTGATAGCCTGTGATTTCTGAATCCTGAGGTACAAGGATTGACTGAGCTGCTGTATAGTATGAATCTGAGAAGTTAACGTTTTCCTGACGTTCTTCTGTGATTGTGATACCTGAAACACCAACGTCGATCTTACCTGTCTGAACAGCTATTACAACTGAGTCAAAGTTCATATCAACGATTTCAAGCTCTAAGCCAAGTCTTGAGCAGATTTCTTCCATCATGTCTACATCAAAGCCTTCGATTGTCTGAGCATCGTCAGCATATGACTCGAAGGGAGGGAAGTCAGCGCTGCATCCCATAACAAGGACACCATTTTCACCGGCTGTAGCTTCAACACCGTCTAATTCGTCTGTTTCTTCGCCTTCTGTTTCTTCTGTTTCATCTGCGCTGTCGCTTGATGAGCTTGAGCATCCTACTACTCCAAGAACCATAACAGAGGCCATTGCCATTGCTAAAAATTTCTTCATTATTACATTTCCTCCTTAAAAATCTTATATCAGAGCCTTCCGGCTCCAAATCAATGTAGATTATAACTCATAACCATTTGTAAAGCAAGCTTTTTGTGCAAATCACAGGGTATTTTTGTTTATAAATTCAGGACGGACTTTTGAATATACAATTCTTTGGGAACTATAAAGTCCATAGTAGCCCGAAAGCCTGTATGAAACAGCACAGGCCACTGCATAATATATGAGGCCGTCCATACCGAAAAGCTCAATACTCAATATAAGTGATGTTATCGGGCAGTTTGTAACTCCGCAGAAAAGTGCAATCATCCCAAGTCCCGAACCGAACGGCGAGCCTATGCCGAGGATTTTTCCGGCAATATTTCCGAATGTGGCTCCGACAAAAAGCGTAGGCACTATTTCTCCGCCCTTGAATCCTGCACCCAGCGTAACGGCTGTGAATATTATCTTCAGCAGGAAGGCCGCCGGGCTTGCCTCTCCGGCAACGGCTCTGTTTATTACATCCATTCCGGCGCCGTTATAATCCCTTGTCCCCACAATATATGTAAGGGCAATTACAAGGAGGCCGCCTATAAATACCGCCGCCATTCTGTTAGGTATTTTGTCATAGGCATGGTGAGCCTTCTCAAGGACAAGACAGAACAGCATACTTATAAGGGCGCAAAGTCCGCCCAAAACTGCAACCTTAATAAGCATAACTAAACCAATCTGCGGTATTTCTCCCACAAGGGTAAAAGCCGTCGGCGCAATTCCGAAAAGCTTTGCAACATAGGCTCCGACCGCCGCAGCAACAATACATGGCACACCGGCCGAATGATACATAACACCGACACTGACTACCTCAAGAGCAAATACCGCCGCCGCAACAGGCGTACCGAAAAGTGCCGAAAATCCTGCGCTCATGCCGCACATAGTTATTATTCTCTGATCATCTTCATCCAAATTGATATGCTTTCCCAAATATGAAGCTATGCTTCCACCCATTTGCAGAGCCGCTCCCTCTCTGCCCGATGAGCCTTCGAATAAATGGGTTATTACAGTGCTTATAAAAATAAGCGGTGCCGTCTTTATACTCAGCGGCTCATTGGAACTTACCGCATCCAAAACAAGGTTTGTTCCCCTGTCATGCTCCATTCCTGCTTTTTTATAGAGAAGCACAATGGCGACGCCTCCAAAGGGCAGAAGCCATATAAGCCACGGAAATTCCGTTCTCAGCTCCGTTGCCTTCTCCACCGACAGATGAAAGAACACGCCCACAAGTCCAACTATTACGCCGACTACCGCCGCTATGGCTATCCATTTCAAAAATGATATGAAGCCATCGCCTGCTTTTTTCAATTCCGATTCATAATTATTCATTTATTTCCCCTTCTCTTTTTAATCAACTGTGCGCCCCTAATTTTTTATATTATTACAAATTACCTCTCATTTCAACCGAAAATCGCAAAAATAAAGGACTCCGCATTGATTTTTTATTTATTACGAAGTCCTTAAAGTTATATTCAAATTCAAAAGCAGATTTTGCCGTTATGCAATTTCAAATTCACAGTAAAACCGTGAAATCTCGGAATACGATGTATTGTCGTAATACAGCTTAACCATTCTGTATTCGCCCTTATCAAGCTCGCCGTACAAATCAACCCAATAATAACTGAAATCCATTGAAGAACCGGCGCCCATAACATATGTAGCATCACTCCAATCCGGCGATGCCGACGAAGCATAGGAAATCTCGTTCCATCTGCTTCCCTGCTTTTTCTCAATGGCAAAATAGTCACCGAAATATATGGTATTATCACTGTTGTTCATAATGGTCACTACCATGCCTCTAGATGTCAGCGTTCCATCCATTGGAGACATTGTCAATAAATTATTATTGGCATCGGAATCCGTCTCAGCCCCGGCATAGTCATAACCCCAGGTGCTGAAAATAACCGGTTCATTATTGGCCATTCGTGCCAAATCCATTCTATAGAGCGAATAGAACATGACACATATACCAACGGCAAAGCATGTCAAAAACAAAGCTATTTTTTTCATTGCTCCGCCTCCCGTCAGTTCTCAATGTAGAGCGGCATTTTGACTGTGGCCTTAAACACATCTCCGTCTGCGGTAATCTCAAGCCGTCCTCCCTGTATTTCAGAAAGGCTCTGTGCAATAGAAAGGCCAAGGCCTGCGCCCTCTGTTTTTCTCGAGGAATCGCCCTGTACAAATCTTTCCGTAAGGCTCTTCAAGTCCACATCCTCTATGGGAGAAGCCGAAACATTTTTAACCAAGAATATTCCTTCGGTTTCTGTTTTATATGCGTCTATAAACACCCTCGTGTTCGGCATTGCATATTTCAGTGCATTTGTAATGAGATTTTCGGCTATTCTCCACATATGTCTGCCGTCAGCATATATAAATACATCCTCCGGAGCGTTTACCTTGAACTCAAGCTGGGATTCCTCTATTCTTTCTTCAAACTCTCCGAGTGCCTGGTCTATAAGGTCTTTCAGGTTCAGTCTGCTCTTTGTTACGGCAAGATTTCCGCTGGAAGCCTTGCTGGCCTCAACCAAATCCTCAATAAGAGTTTTCAGTCTGTTTGTCTTTTCATCAAGTATGGCCACATAGTTTTCGGCTCTTTCGTTGTGAAGCTCTTCCCTCTTAAGCAGGTCAACATAGGTGATTATTGATGTCAAAGGCGTTTTCAGGTCGTGAGAAACATTTGTTATTAGCTCGGTTTTCATTTTTTCGCCCTTTATAGCCCTGCCGACAGCCTGCTTCATGCCATTTTGCATATTTGATACATCTATGGCAAAGTTTTTAAGGGACGGCGAAATTTCGTCCGGGTTTACTTTTTTATCAAAGTTTCCCTCCGATGTCTCTTTAACCGCAATCATTATTTTCTTTATGGAATTGAGTGCCCTCGCCGTAAAAAATACTCCAGCCATGTCAAAGACAATCAGAATTGCTATAGGAACCGCCGACTCACTCTTACAGGCAACAAATGTCAGTACGCAATTTATAAAACCGAACAGTGCAAGGCAAAGCACTATCCATATTCTGATATTCGAGCCTCTGAAAAACGATGCTATCCACCTTATTATTGTTCCGATTATAGTATTTGAAAGCAGTCTTCTGCTTTTTATTTGCCTTGATATACTTGTCAGATAGTTTATCAGTATGATCAAATCTATCATAAACAGCATACAGGTCAGCACCTTTAAAGTGCCTATCCACTCTGTGCTTACATAATATATATTGTTAACCATCACAGCTGCAGCATTGAGTGATATATATGCTGCGGCAGCGAGAAGAACCAGACCTAAGTCATTAAAAATATAGTCAACTCCAAGGAGGGTAACCTCACTGTTTTTACTTGTTTTTCCGGCAACAATCACAATATATATGAGACCTGCAGCAATAATTACTGCACATACAGCCGCCGTAAGCACAGCCTTAGGCGCATTGGCTTTTCTGTTTTCAAAAGACTGGTACTGCAGAGCGAATACGCCTTCGCCGTCTTCCAGATTGTCGTCAACACCGCAGTAAAGAGTATAGCCGTTGTTCAGAAGTATCCTAGTTACGGAATCCAGATAGTTATCATAGTAAAAATAGTTTACCAGCTGTCCATCATCGGTATATGTGTAGTAGTATTTTGTATCATATATTGATGTTCCCTTTGTATACACGCCGTCCAAGTATGTATTTATGGTAAGATCCGATATGGTTTTGGCATCGCAGTTTGATATTTCATCTTTAGTTCTTGTGCTTATAAGGCAGTAGTAGAAATCAGTATATCTTTCAAGCTCCTCAACCGCATACTCATATTCATAAAGCTGATCCTGTATTGTCTGCTCTCTGTAGGCCGAATATCTTTCCTCGTAGTATGCCTGATCCTCAGAGTCAGCAAAGGTGACCTCCATGGAGCCTGCCAAAACATTTACTATTCTATATTCGCCAAGACTGTTATCCAAAGCAAAATTATATATGAGCCTTTCCTCATTCAGTGCATTTCCTGCCTTTATGTTTTCTTTGCTTTTAAATACAAGCTCAACATTAACGACATCCCTTACAAGCTGGCTGTACTGAAAATTGAAAGTATCCGTCTCGTAATAGCTGCTGTAGCTCATTCCCGACACGTATCTCACATCCACAATATACAAAAGGCTTCCGCAGCAAACAAGCCCCGCAATAAGTATAACCACTATGGCCGCAATTTTGGTTTTAAGCGAATAAAGCTTAGATTTTTTCAATTTTGTAGCCAATTCCCCACACCACCTTCAAGTATTTGGGTTCCTTTGGATTTATCTCTATCTTCTCTCTTATTCTCCTGATATGCACCGAAACCGTATTCTCGGGTGCGAAGGAAAGCTCGTTCCAAACCTTTTCGTATATCTCGTCAATGGAGAACACCTTTCCGGCGTTTTCCATAAGAAGCTGAAGTATTCCGTATTCCGTTGCGGTAAGCTTTACCGGCTCGCCGTTTATCTTTACTTCCTTGGAGTCCTTGTCCAATTCCAAGTCGCCAATTCTTATTACACTGCTCTTTTCGGCGATTGAGCCAAGGGCGGTATATCTTCTCATATGAGATTTTACCCTCGCTATGAGCTCCAGAGGATTGAATGGCTTAGTAATATAGTCATCGGCTCCGAAATTGAGTCCGATTATCTTGTCGGTATCCTCCGATTTTGCCGAAAGCATAATTATAGGTATGTTCAGCGTCTCCCTTATTTTAACAACAGCCTTAAGACCGTCCATCTTCGGCATCATTATGTCCATTATAACAAGATGAACCTCGTTGTTTTCCAGCACCTTAAGCGCTTCCTCGCCGTCATAGGCCTTAAGAATATTGTAGTCTTCCTGTTTAAGATATATTTCAATGGCATCAACAATTGATTTTTCATCATCACAAACAAGTATATTAAATTTCTTATTG
>JAJQDF010000174.1 GCA_021202325.1 Clostridiales bacterium
GATAAACTGACATCTCAGGCAATTTCGCCCATGGGCAAGGAAAAATGCAGGGAGCTTGTCCCCATCGACGACGTGAGCGAAATAACCCAATGGCAGAAGGAAACAACAGAGGCTGTAAATATGTCGCTCAAGAGGGGAAGACTCCCCTTGGGCGGCATAAAGGATATCAGGCCCCATCTCGAGAGAGCCAAGGCCGGCGGCATACTTGCCATAGACGAGCTTATGGCTGTGGGAGAATTTCTTTATGTCTGCCGAAAGATTAAAAACTATTCCAAGCAGGAAAATAAGGCGGATGTATTCCCCGTGCTTGAGGATTATTTCAATATAGTTAAGCCCATAAACAGCGTAGAAAACGAAATAACACGCTGTATTCTCAACGAACAGGAAATATCCGACGATGCCAGCAGCGATCTGAGGACAGTAAGACGTGAGATTAAGAATGCCAATGGCAGTATTAGAGATAAGCTCAACGGAATCATATATTCTTCGGCATATAAAACCATGCTCCAGGATGCGGTTATAACCATAAGAAACGACAGATACTGTGTTCCGGTAAGGTCGGAGTACCAAAGCAGCTTTCCCGGAATGGTGCACGACCGCTCCAATACCGGTTCAACCGTATTTATGGAGCCGACTGCGGTTATACAGCTGAATAATAAAATAAAGGATTTGCAGTCCAGAGAAAAGGAAGAAATAGAAAAGATACTGGCCGAGTTTACATACCTTGTTGCCGAAAATGCCGATGTTATGCAAGCCAATATGAATGTTATAGCCCATCTGGATTTTGTGTTTGCCAAGGCGGAGCTGTCGCTTAAGATGAACGGTTCTGAGCCTAAATTCAATAACAACGGCATTGTGGACATAAGAAAGGGCAGACATCCCCTTTTGGATGATAAGACGGTTGTTCCGATAGATATAAGCGTTGGCAGGACATTTAATACACTTCTTATTACAGGTCCCAATACCGGAGGAAAGACTGTTGCACTGAAAACATTGGGACTCTTTACTCTCATGGGACAGGCAGGACTTCATATTCCGGCCTTTGACAGCTCAGAGCTTGCTGTGTTTGACGATGTATTTGCAGATATCGGCGACGAGCAGTCCATAGAGCAGAGCCTTTCGACTTTCTCAGCCCATATGACAAATATAGTCAGAATATTGGAGAGTGTAACACCCAACAGCCTTGTGCTTTTCGATGAGCTGGGCGCAGGAACCGATCCCACAGAGGGTGCGGCGCTTGCAATGGCAATTATACAGCTTCTGCATAAAATGGGTGTCAGGACGGTAGTTACAACTCATTACAGTGAACTTAAGGTTTATGCCATATCAACGGAGGGTGTGGAAAATGCCTGCTGTGAGTTTGATGTTGAGACTTTGAAGCCGACATATAAGCTTCTTATCGGTATTCCCGGCAAGAGCAACGCTTTTGCAATTTCTAAAAAACTCGGTTTGCCGGACTATGTTATTGACAGCGCAAAAGAGCTGATAAGCAGTGAAAATGTTAAATTTGAGGATATTATAACCGACCTTGAAATAAGCAAAAAAACCGTAGTATACGAGCAGGAGAGAGCCGAGCAGTACAGAAAAGAAGCCGAAAGGCTTAAAAACGAGGTAGAGGCTCAAAAAGCTAAGATAAATGAACAGAAAGAAAAAATACTGGCAAGCGCAAGGGAAGAAGCCCGAGGCATATATCAGCAGGCCAAGGAGGAATCCGATCGCATAATTAAGGAACTTAACAAGGCCGCAAGGGAAAAGGCCAACCAGAATAAGCTGAATGAAAAACGAGCCGAGCTTAAGGATAAGGTTTCGGCCATGGACGAGCAGATAGACAAGAACCGCAAGAAAAAGGTTGCGGCTGTGAAACCTATAAAGGATTTGAAGGCCGGCGACAATGTATATGTCATTTCATTTGACAGAACCGGTGTAGCTATGTCGGAGCCGGATTCCAACGGCGATGTAATGGTGCAGACCGGAAATATGAAAATAAAGGTTCCCCTTAAGGAGCTGAGCTACTATGAGGCAAAGCCGGAGCCTAAGACGAGCACTTCAAGAAACGTTTCCACAAAGGTCAGAGCCGGAAAGAGCCAGTTTATAGCGACCGAAATAGACTGCCGAGGCCAAAATGTTGAGGAAGGCCTGGGCAATATCGATAAGTACCTGGATGATGCATATTTGGCAGGACTTAAGACAGTTACGATAATCCACGGAAAGGGCACGGGAGTGCTTCGTGCCGCCGTACAGAAATATTTGAGGACGAACCCTCATGTAAAAAACTATCGTGCCGGAACATTCGGCGAGGGTGAAAACGGAGTTACGATTGTCGAACTTAAAAACTCATAAACTGAAAGGAAGTAAGAGTTTATGTTTGGTGTGTTTGGAATGGGAGAAAACATAGGCATTGACCTAGGCACGGCCAATGTACTGGTCTATATAAAGGGGCAGGGCATTGTGCTTAACGAGCCATCGGTTGTTGCCGTTGACAGAGATACAAATACCATACTTGCCGTAGGCGAGGAAGCAAGACGTATGCTTGGCAGAACGCCTGGAAATATTGCGGCCATTAGACCGCTTAAGCAGGGCGTAATTTCCGACTACGAGCTTACGGAAAAGATGATAAAATATTTCATTGATAAGGCCTTTGGGAAAAGAGGACTTGTTAAGCCTACGGTATCCGTATGCATACCAAGCGGAGTAACCGAGGTTGAAAAGCGTGCCGTTGAGGATGCGGCCAAGCAGGCCGGCGCCAGAAATGTTGTGCTTATTGAGGAGCCCGTGGCGGCGGCCATAGGTGCAGGCATAGATATTTCAAAGGCCTGCGGAAGTATGATAGTCGATATTGGCGGCGGAACATCGGATATTGCGGTGCTTTCGCTGGGAGGAACCGTTGTCAGCAGTTCTATTAAGATTGCCGGCGACGACTTTGACGAGGCCATTATTCGATTTATCCGCAAAAAGCACAACGTGCTTATAGGAGAAAGAACAGCAGAACAGCTTAAGATAAATATCGGTACTGCCTACGAAAGAACTATGCCTGTTTCAATGGATGTCAGGGGCAGAAACCTTATTACAGGTCTGCCTAAGAACATAACCGTTACATCCAACGAAATGCTTTTGGCGCTGTCCGAGTCGGCCCAGGGAATAGCCGAGGCTGTACACGGTGTACTGGAGCATACTCCGCCGGAACTTGCGGCCGACATTATAGACAGAGGAATAGTAATGACGGGTGGAGGAAGCCTGCTCTACGGCTTAGATAAGCTCATACAGGAACGTACAGGAACAAATGTTATGATTGCGGACGATGCCATGAGCTGTGTTGCCGTAGGAACCGGAAAATATATAGAGTATTGGACGGAAATGCAGACGGATTCGGCGCCGAAAAGGTCGGTGCTGCAGTCAATTTTCAGAAGAGATAAATGACGGATATACAAACAAATTGATGATAAGGGGCGATAGCATGGATAAAAAACTGGGTTTTGGGTTTATGAGGCTTCCTTTGCTGGATAAGGATAACCAAACATCCTTTGACTATGATAAGCTGAATTCACTGGTTGATATGTTTATTGAAAGAGGCTTTACTTACTTTGACACAGCTCTTACCTACCACGGCGGAAAGAGCGAGGAGGCTCTGAGAAAATCTGTGATTGAGAGATACCCAAGGGATAAATTTACCGTAGCGACAAAGCTTCCGCCGAGGGTGCTGAAATCATATGATGACCAGGAAATAATATTTAATAAACAGCTGGAGCGCTGCGGAGTTGATTATTTTGACTACTATCTCATACATAATATCGGAGAAAGCGCTTATAAACAGGCAAAGGAATTTAAAACATTTGAGTTTACGGCCGAGAAGAAAAAGCAGGGCAAAATAAAGAATGTCGGAATGTCGTTCCATGATAAGCCTGAGCTCTTGGACGATATATTGACGGCACATCCCGAACTGGATTTTGTTCAGCTTCAGATAAATTATATGGACTGGGAAAATCCTGCTATTCAGTCCAGACAGTGCTATGAAATTGCGAGAAAGCATAATATGTCCATAATTGTAATGGAGCTTTGCAAGGGCGGCAATCTTGCGGCGGTTCCCGAAAGAGCCGAAAAACTGATGAAGTCGGCCGAGCCGAATATGTCGGTTCCGTCTTGGACTATTCGATTCGCAGCAGGCCTTGACGGCGTTATGATGGTGTTAAGCGGCATGAATGCTATAGAGCAGATGGAGGATAATACTTCGTTTATGACGGATTTTAAGCCGCTGAGCGAAGAAGAAATAGAAATTACAAAAAAGGCTGCTGAAATAATAAATGAGGAAAATTCTGTGCCCTGTACGGGATGCAGATATTGTATTGACGGCTGTCCGATGAACATAGCGATTCCGGAATGTTTCTCGCTTTACAACAACAGTAAGAGGCCTAATATGGTCAGCAATTCCAGCCACAATGTTTATTATTTGAACCTTATAACAAAAAACGGAAGAGCCGGCGATTGTATAGGCTGCGGCCAGTGCGAGAGCGTTTGTCCGCAGCATATTGATATAATAGACCGCCTTAAGGATGTGTCGGAAATATTCGACAGTGTTCCGCCATTGTCCACAAAAGTGCCTGATTGACGGGAAGCACAGAAAGCCTGAGAGCAAAGGAATTAACTGTGAAATATGTGAAAGTTAAAACTTTAACTTGACATATATGTCCTATGGTGTTAGTATACTATTAATTGAATATGATCTTCAGGGCAGGGTGAAATTCCCGATCGGCGGTAAAGTCCGCGAGCGCTTAGGCGCAGGATTTGGTGTGATTCCAAAACCGACAGTATAGTCTGGATGGAAGAAGATATAAAACCATATTTATATGGTCAATTGAGTTTGTTTATATGTCCTGAAATGTTATTCATTTCAGGATTTTTTTAACTCGTTTTTATTGTGCCCTGTGATTAATTTCGCAGGGCTTTTTGTTGGAGGCTGATAGATTTGACTGACGAAGAATATATGAGGTTAGCTTTGGAGGAAGCCAAAAAGGGTATGGGCTTTACATCGCCCAATCCCATGGTTGGAGCGGTAATAGTAAAGGATGGCAGAATTCTAAATTCTGATTACCACCATAAATACGGCGAGTTCCATGCCGAAAGAAATGCCCTTCTGAACTGTAAAGAGGACACCAACGGTGCCGATATTTATGTTACCCTTGAGCCCTGCTGCCACCATGGAAAGACTCCGCCGTGTACGGACATAATAATTGAAAAGGGAATAAAGCGGGTTTTCATAGGCTCATCTGATCCCAATCCGCTGGTTGCCGGAAAGGGCGAGGAAATACTCAGAAGCCATGGAATTGAAGTAAAAAGCGGAATATTGAAAAAAGAATGCGACGAGCTTAACGAGCCGTTTTTCCACTTCATAACGACAGGTACACCCTATGTTGTAATGAAATACGCCATGACAGCCGACGGAAAAATAGCTACAAGAACCGGAGCTTCCAAGTGGATAACCGGCGAGGAGTCAAGAAACAATGTTCAGCATGACCGTCTGCGCTGCAGTGGAATAATGGTCGGAATAGGAACTGTGCTGGCAGATGATTCGCTTCTGACATGTAGGCTTGAAGGGGGACGAAATCCCATAAGGATAATATGCGACTCATCGCTCAGGACGCCAATTTCTTCAAATATCGTAAAAACCGCCGGAGAGGCCGAAACGATAATAGCTACACTGAATGAAAATGAGAGAGAGTACAAAAAATATGAAAGCCATGGTATAAAAATATTGAGAACCGCATCTAGGCTCGGACATATAGACCTGAACGACCTTATGATAAAGCTTGGCAAAATGAAAGTAGACTCCATACTTATGGAGGGCGGCGGACAGCTGAATTTCAGTGCGCTGGAGGCAGGAATAGTAAACAAAGTGCAGTGTTACATTGCGCCAAAGCTTTTCGGCGGTGAGAATGCAAAAACGCCTGTCAGCGGCAGGGGTGTGAGCCTTCCTGCTGATGCATATATGCTTAAAGAACCGAAAATTTTATTTTTCGGCGACGATATAATGATTGAATGGAGAAGGTGATACAAGTGTTTACTGGAATAGTTGAGGAACTGGGCAGAATCGTGAATGTTTCACTGGGCGCCAAGTCCTCAAAGCTTACTGTGGCCGGAGAAAAGATATTTGACGACCTGAAGCTTGGCGACAGCGTTGCGGTAAACGGCGTTTGCCTGACGGTAACAAGCTTCACAAAGGGAACATTTACCGCCGATGTCATGAACGAAACTCTCCAAAGGAGCAATCTTGGCGCACTTAAGCCCGGAAGCCCCGTGGATTTGGAGAGGGCGATGGCGGCGGATGGCCGTTTCGGCGGACATATAGTGTCGGGACACATCGACGGAACCGGAACTATCACAAAAATAGAGAAGGATGACATTGCGCTGTGGTACACGGTTAGAGCCGACAATAAAATAATGAAATATATTATCGAAAAGGGCTCCGTAGCCATAGACGGCATAAGCCTGACAGTTGCAAAGGTAACTAATACCGATTTTTCGGTATCGCTGATACCGCATACAGCAAAGGAAACTGTGCTTGGACACAAAAAAGCCGGTGACACTGTAAATCTGGAGAACGATGTCATTGGAAAATATATAGAACATTTTTTGAATTTTAAAGAGGAGGATACACCGGTTAAGCAATCGGGTATAACAAAAGATTTTTTGCTTAAAGCCGGATTTTAAAGGAGGACGAATTATGAAAGAATTTAACACTGTTCCTGAAGCCCTTAAGGAACTTAAGAAAGGCAAAATTATACTTGTTACAGACGACGAGGACAGGGAAAACGAAGGCGATTTTATATGCTCGGCAGAGGCAGCAACCACCGAAAATGTCAATTTTATGGCTATGTACGGCAAGGGCCTCATATGTATGCCCATGAGCGAAAAATATATTGATAAGCTCATGCTTCCCCAAATGGTTTCTAAAAATACTGATAACCATGAGACTGCATTTACCGTTTCCATTGACCATGTCAGCACAACAACAGGAATTTCTGCGGCCGAGCGCTCAATAACAGCCATGAAATGTGTGGATGACAATGCCCGTCCCGAGGATTTCCGCCGCCCGGGACATATGTTTCCGCTGTTGGCCAAAAAGAACGGCGTATTGGAGAGAAACGGACATACTGAGGCCACAGTTGACCTTATGAAGCTGGCAGGACTTAAGGAATGCGGTCTTTGCTGTGAGATTATGCGCGACGACGGAACGATGATGAGAAGGACTGAGCTGCTGGAGCTGGCCGAAAGATTTGATATAAAAATTATTACAATAAAGGCCATTCAGCAATACAGAAAGGTAAACGACAACCTAGTTGAGTGTGTTGCCAAAACAAAAATGCCTACAAAATACGGCAGTTTTATTGCCCATGGCTATGTTAATAAGCTCAACGGGGAGCATCATGTGGCGCTTGTTAAAGGCGATATAGGCGACGGCGAAAATGTGCTTTGCAGGGTTCATTCCGAATGTCTGACGGGCGATGCCTTCGGTTCGCTCAAATGCGACTGCGGCGAACAGCTTGCCCAGGCGATGAGACAGATTGAAAGAGAGGGCAGAGGCGTGCTTCTCTATCTCAGACAGGAAGGCAGAGGCATCGGCCTTATAAATAAGCTGAGAGCCTACGAGCTTCAGGACAAGGGCATGGATACCGTTGAGGCCAATCTTGCCCTTGGTTTCGGAGAGGACGAGAGAGAATACTACATAGGTTCGCAGATACTGAGGGATTTGGGTGTTAAAACACTTAGGCTTTTGACAAACAACCCTAAAAAGATAGAAGGACTTTCGGACTTTGGACTTTCCATTGTCGAGAGAGTGCCCATAGAGGTTGAGCTGACAAAGTACGACAGCTTTTATATGCACACAAAGCAGGATAAAATGGGACATTTGCTGCATTTGAAATAATTATTAAACTTTATATAAAAATTTAGGAGGATATAAAAATGAGAGTATTTGAAGGAAATGTAGTTTCAAAGGGAATAAAGGTAGGTATTGTAGCAGCCAGATTTAATGAGTTCATTGTTTCAAAGCTTGTCAGCGGAGCAATAGACGGCCTTAAAAGACATGATGTAAATGATGACGACATAGATGTTGCATGGGTGCCCGGCGCTTTCGAGATTCCCATTATTGCATCAAAAATGGCCGAGTCCGGAAAATATGATGCGGTTATCGCCCTTGGTGCGGTTATAAGGGGCGCTACTTCTCATTATGATTATGTTTGTGCCGAGGTTTCCAAGGGTGTTGCCCAGGCCGCATTACAGAGCGGAGTGCCTGTAATGTTTGGTATACTTACAACGGACACAATTGAGCAGGCCATTGAAAGAGCCGGAACAAAGTCCGGAAACAAGGGATATGACTGCGCATTGGGAGCAATCGAAATGGTTAACCTCATCAAAGGCATGGGCTTATGATAAATTTGGTCTTTGACTACGACGGAACCCTCCATGACAGCATGGAGATATATGCCCCGTCCTTCAGAGCCTGCTGTGCGCTTATGAGGGACGAGGGCATAGAAGCCGGGGAATATACAAATGATGAAATAAAACGGTGGATAGGTATGACGGCAAAGGCCATGTGGGATGAATTTCAGCCGGAAATGGAGCAGGAAAAGAAGGACAGATATTCGGCGTTTATCGGGGACAACATGGTGAAGCTCATAGATGAAGGAAAAGCAAAGCTCTATGACGGTGTGCCGGAAATGCTTGAAGAAGCCAAGAAAAAGTGTTGTCTGATATTTTTGAGCAGCTGTAAAAGAAGCTATATGGATGCCCATAGGAAAGCCTTCGGATTGGACAGATACTTTGATAAGTTTTATTGTACCGAGGATTTTGGCTTTATACCTAAGTACGAAATATTTGAGACGATCAAAAGAGAATGCGAAGGAGAATTCATTGCTATTGGCGACAGATACTCTGATATTGAGGTTGCTAAGAGGCATGGCTTGAAATCCATAGGATGTCTGTACGGCTACGGCAGCGAGGAAGAACTTAAAGATGCGGATTACATAGTAAAAAGCATATCAGAATTGAAAGATAAGCTGAAATCCTTATGAATTTCATCGTGTTATGGAATGGAAGCCATTTGACTTAAGAATTATATTAAAAAACAATTTGTATTCTTAAGTCAAACTGCGGCTATTAAATTAATGTTTCGAAGGTTTTACGGAACATTGACTTTTACTGCAACAATAAGATGAATCCCGCCGGGAACTCATCTTAAACGCTTTCCGCTTTAAAACGCATATCAGAATTGAAAAAAAGGCTCGGCTGAGCCTTTTTTGAATGGCGAATATTATAACTAAATAAAATTCACTCGAAGATACACTCTATAAACTGATCGGTTGTTATATTTCCGAGATAACCCCTGAGCGGAAAGCCTGCAAGGACTGTACGAATTCCGCTGGGTGAAAACTCCGCATCAATTAGGGCGGCTTCAAGCGAGCCAATATCCTTTACGGCCATAAAATCGCCGAATATACGGCAGTTGGTTATTTTGCAGTTGGAAACCTTGAGGTGAATATCCAAAAAGCCGCCGTCGAATTTTTTTGATGCTGCAATATCCATGGGCTGAACGGTTCTGAATGTCCATTCGGGTTTTGCATAATTTTCGGCAAGGGCATTTACAGCTGAAATATCCTCGTTTGTTAATTCATATATTGCAAAAGATTTTTCCTTTGCAAATGGTACATCCTTTGCAAAGGCCTCCGCCAGTCTGTCCCAAAATTCGGCTAAGGTGATTTTCTCAGTCAGATAATCGGAAATATTGCCGACACGGGATGAAACCGACTTGGTAGATTTGGAAATAAATTTTTCCGGACGGACATTGAGGACACCTGACATTTTTGATATATCAGAATTAAAAAGCAGTGTGCCGTGGTGCAGTATTCTGTTTTTATAAATTCTTTGGGCACTGCCGGAAACTTTTCGGCTGTCTATTGTAATATCGTTCCTGCCGTTGGCCTCAGCTTTTACTCCCAATTCTGAAAGAGCCTTAACCAC
>JAJQDF010000266.1 GCA_021202325.1 Clostridiales bacterium
TAATGTCTCTAGCATCAACCTTTAAGTTATTAAATCCTAGTTTATCTCATTATTTAATTCAATTTTATCTTCTATTGGCTCCAATACTGACAAAATATCATCTTACGTTTTTAATTCAATGCGATTGGATATATATTTTTCATGCCCAATCTGTCCCAGCTTCTTCCGTTTTCTTGTATAAAGTACCCTCCAGTTTCTCTAAGGCAGGAACAAAGCTGTCTCGAATCAAGAGCAAAAGCTCATCTGCATCATCTTCATTGTAGACATGAACAATTGTGTTGCGCTTTTTCAGCATCAATAGCCATACGCTTGCATCATCGACAAATCCGGTTTTATAGGCAAGCTGTAAAACTTCCCGCGGAGACCCTGTATCTGCGCTTTCCACACCATAAAGACGAAGCGTCTCCTGCAATGCCTTCCACCCAAGCTCAAAAGTCAGGTTAAATTGACCGATAACTCCTGTTCTGTAGATAACGTCATTATCAGCCATTGTATAATCAGCTGTTTTTAATGTCTTCAAACAATTTGAAAAATTCTCAAGCTTCTTCATATATAACAACACCTTCTTTTTCAATTATTTCTTTCAGTTCGTCGGAAATATTACTGTTTAAATCTATAACATCAAACATCAGGAGAGTACGTGTATTTTCTTTTATATCCCAAAAGAATCCGTCAAAATCTCCGCCTAACACTGCAATATCTATATCACTTCTTTCGGTATTGGTTCCTCTTGCCCGTGAGCCGAAAAGAATCACCTTTTTAGCACTGTGATTTTTGGCAAACAACGATATATCGCTTAAAACTTTTCCGGGAATATTATATTTCATACACAATCACCTCCAGCTTCTTCATAATATCATCTTCTTTACAAAAGAGAAAGTTTACGCCAGGCTGAATCAAGTCTTTATGGTAGCAGGAAGCAGCTTCTATTCTTGAAAGCTTTAGTGTCTTTCCGGTTGTCACTCCACACCCAATGCCTTAAACACAGCATCCTCAGCACTGCTATAGAAGATGATCTGGAAACTTCCCATTAATTCCGGAGGAACAGTTCCAAGATCTGCTGCAGATGTGATAGGAAGCAGAATCTTCTTAGCCCCGCTGTCCAAACATACTTGCAATGTATTTGCCAACTCATCAACCTTTATCATTGTACCACTAATGATGATCTCACCGAGAACCACAATAGAGCTCAGCGTCGGTTTTCCAAGAGCAATTGAGCAAATAGCAATAAGTGTAGGCAGCGCCAGCTTTTTTGTCATTCCAATGCCCTGCAAATCCTGATAGTTTATGATATAGTCCTTCGTGGTCGTGCTGATAGAACCGCTGATACGATTTCCATTCGCCTTAAGGAAACTTAAAGCTGTGTTCGTCGCTTCCTTGCAGTCTCTGTCAGAGCCGATACCTGTACAGTTGAGCTTTCCGTTTCCGGGAAGCATCTGTGATTCAAGACGGAATACGCCGAGCATACCTGACTTGCCACGGGAAACTGTGTAGACCTGTCCGGGATTGCACATTCCTTCAGGAATAATCTTTCCGCCGCCTTGTTCCGGCACGGACACATAGTGTTCTTCAAAGGTTTCGTTATCTATGTAGGAGAAGTTGACATCATAAAACTCCATGCCGCCCAGTTTTTTAAGCTGTTCCTTTACACGGCGGCGCATCTCCAGAGAAAGCTGCAAAACTTCTTCCACTTCCTCTTTAGTAAATTCTCCGTCAGGATACATGAGTTTCAAATAGCCGTCAACCATCTTCCTTACAGCGATGGTATCACGCTGGTTAAGGTTCTTGCCAAGATGGAAATAATGATCGAGTGCATCTCCATATTGTTCTTTCCGCAATTCACGAATAAATTCAGCAAGATAGTCGCTAATGAATCCATAATCATTAGTAAAATGCTCTGGTCTGAACTTCGGAATCTCCCAGCCAGGAAGGTAGCAGTGAATACGATCAAGAAATGCCGTATCAGTTCCCATTTCCGGCGGAAACGGATCAAAAAGGCTCGATGTCTTAAGCAATACGTCCACGCTCTGATTGATGTTTCCAACAAAAACCATAGAAGCAGAGGCCGCCTTTTCTTCTTTTCCACGAGCAAATGAACCAGAGGCCATGTAATCCTTCATAATCTGTACGCCGTCTTTATCTTTAAATCGGATACCGGCCACTTCATCAAAGGCAACGCAATCCCATAAACCAACAAGACCGACTGTCTTTCTACCCATATTATAGAACAGGTTGGCAACCGTTGTCTGACCGCCAGACACAAGAATGCTGTTCGGAGAAATCTCCTTATACAGATGCGATTTACCTGTGCTTCTCGGTCCCAGCTCACAGAGGTTAAAGTTATTCTCTACCAACGGAATCATACGAGTTAGAAGCAGCCATTTTTCACGATATGACAGTTCATCCGGTTCCATACCGATGGAGCGGAGCATGACATCCATCCACTCGTCTTTTGTGAAGGCTTTGCGTCCCTGTTTCAGCTCGTCCATTTCAATATGAGGCATCTGAATAGGCGTCAGTTTCCGAATGCGAATCGGAATGCCATTTTTCTTATCTTCTTCTATATATTCATAATCCAGCTGCACGATGCACCAAATACCACCACACAACAGACGGTCATACTTTTCAGGGTACTCATCGGCAATCGGAATGTTACTTACTCCAAGATTAGAGAAATCTGCAACATAGGCATTATGCTTCATGTCCAGTCGAACTGTAATCAAATCAATAACTGTATGACTGCCTCGGCTGCGCAATTTCGATAATATTTTCTGTGCCTCATCTGGCCGCACAAAATTGTCTGCAAGGATACGTTTCACATTTTGCACCCCTTGCTCGATAATTTCCTCGTCATCCGAGCTGCAATACTGGCCAAGAAGGAACTCAAGAACATAGACGGGAACGTTGGCTCCCTCCTTGATTTTCTTGGTCAGGTCTTTGCGGACGATCTTGCCATCGAAAGTCTGCCGAAGCTTATTCTTTATAATTTCACGACTGCTCTGACCTATTTCCTTTGCATCCATCAGCAATACCTCCATGTAGTGACTTTGTACATACCATACATGCCAACGCTCTCTTTATGATATATGTATAGAATAGAAATAAACGTGTATTTCCTTTTGATTTCTTTCCAAAAAAATGCTTGCTCTTTGTGTTTCTGTATATGGGATATCATCCATCTCTAATTCTTTAACCACAGGATATGGAAACCGATATTCATTAATATAGTTCCATAATCGTTCGGAAAAAGAAGCAAAGTCAGGTCCTATTGCATATACCAAAACATAGACGTATGGGCATCCTATGGGATCATATTTGGTAAGTAATTTCTGTATATGTTTATCCAAATTATTCTTTGTGAGCGATCCCATCTTTAGTGCTTCTACAATTGCAATAGGAAGATGATCTTTATCCCAAATCTGAAGATCTACCTCTCCGGCATTTTGTCCTGACTCTGATTCCCCCTGTCTCGTTTGATCCCCGACAAAATACACCATTCGAAGATGTCCCCTCACTCCGTCATTTATTTCATCTTCTGATCGGCCACTATAAATGTGATTGGCTTGAACATTAGCAATTGCTTTCAAAATATTTGTATTTATACCTACCTCAGAATATTTATCGAAAGCGCCATCATCGTTTGGAACTACATTATTTTGTGCCTTAAGCCAATTCTTTAACGCATGTAACTTCGCTTCCAGCTGAGCAAAGTCTGTTTTATCAGACCATCCAGACATATGCCTAAAAATTTCTTGTATATCTTTAGTTGTTTCAGTTTCTGGCAGATTGTCTAACTCACATTCTATCTCAGCCTTCCATTCCAAGTATACAGGGTCATTGTGAATTACCTCAAACGATTGTGTAATCGTTCCTTTTTTTGGCGAACGTCCCATTTTAAACTGTTCTAATTTAAACTGACCTTTGATTTCTGGAATCCTATCAATAAGCGTTATCAAATTATTTTCATCCATAACTGTTCCTGCCTCTCAGCTAAAAAAGTCAAAATCGTCTACCGCAAACGCTATGTCAATCTGGAATTCTTCTTTCTGTGGTGCCTGCAGACCGCTCTCGTCCGCTATGACGAGATAGTAACTGTCCCGACTGTTATATTTCTGCGACCGCAGATTGAAACTGCAGCGGAATTTCCGCTCTCGTCCATCCTGGTTTTTCTTATCTGCTATAATCTTCTGCGTATTGCTGACCTTGTTCCCGGCAGCGTCGGTGAAATAAATCAGATAAGTACACGGTTCACGGTTGTCGCTCACGGCTTCCTTCTGATAGAACTTCAACGCAACAGCCATATTGCTGATTTTCCGTTCGGGAGAAAGAAGGCTCAGTTCAACGGGCTTTGTGTCAATTCTATTTTTATTGCGCTGGTACGTCTTGGAATCCGAACGCAAATAATGGTATTCCACTACAGGCACAACCATTTCCTGCAGGCTAATACCGCCATGCACAAAATTCAAGCCGCCGCCTTTCTTCTTAATACGGATGCTTTCCCTCGGTGCAAATGCATCGTAATTCTCATCCACAAACTTCACTGGCATCAGGTACTCAGGCTTTGCTCCCTTTCTGGTAATCAGGTACCTGCGGTCAACCTCAACATCCTGCGAAGATAGCGTAGTTTTATCCAATTTGCCGTCTTCAGCAAGCGGACTGTATGTATAAAGAAATCCATGATCCGCTGTTATAATAATTCTTGTACCACCGAATTCATTCACAATAATGCGTACAAGATTCTTGATTTCCGTTATGGCATCATCGCATGCCGGAAAGACAGCGCTGTCCGATGTGTGGCTTGCCTCATCTATTTTATCGTGGTAGATGTAGACAACCTCCATCCCCTTTACCAGAGCAGACCGCTCGGCACGCTTCATTCCGATAATGTTATCATATTTCAGCGCCACACTTTTCAAATTCGCAGATTTCAGCACCTTGTCCCTGTATCCAGCATCAGTAGACTGTCCGTCTGCCAAAACAGCAAGCTCACCGCCTGACTTTTCTGCCACAGTAATATCCTGGTTCGGCAAAAGTGCCGCCATTCCGAATTTTGTGACGGTTGGAAATATAGCTTCACAGCTATTTAATTCCACCTTGCTCTGTGTCTCTCTGCGGAGCTGCTCCGTAAGAGTGGCTGCGACTTCATACCGCAGGGCATCGGATATAATGACAAAAATACGATTGTCCTCGTTCTTGACCTTGCTGCGATAGAACTCCGTTTGCTGCAGCACTTCCAAAATCCGACCATACTGTGCCAGTTTCTCTGCACATGCAATTGACCAGTTTTCTCCAAGCTGCCCCAAAAACCAATGCGAATACAGTGCTTCGACCTTCTCTGTCACACGCTTGAAAAGATCATCCAATTGCGGATTAGATGCTCTCAGGCTGCGCTGGAAACAAAGATGGAATTGGCGGTAGTAGGTGTCCATCTTGTAATATTCTGTTGTATATTTTTCCCAAACCTTCGCCGGTTCTACTATATGGAATCCTTCTGCGTGCTCTATGAAGAATCTCTGCATATTTGCAACCTGCAAAATTCCCTCGTAATAACAGGAAACCGCATCGTACCATGCAAAAGTCCTGCGTTTTTCCACAATTTCTTGGATAACGTCCACCTGAATAATCTGGTCGCTGATTTCCGTCATCAGGGAAGTCAGAATGCACTCATTTACACAAGGGAAAATTTCTGTGTCAACCAGCTCCTCCATATTCATAGTCTGAAAACGCCTGTACAGCCGCATCTCATCTTCTACGAAACGAGCAGTCTCATACATCTGTTCCTTCTTGTCACCATTCATCCAGTCAGACACGGTATCAAAGCAAAACGCCTGGTGCGGCATTGAGATGTAAGAATCCAACCCAGCCAGATGATCCTGATGCATGGTCCGTGTTAAAGCAGTAAGCAGAATATGAGCGGCAAGCCTTGACAGGCTGGAGTCTTCCCCCTCGCTATAACCTGTTGCCTGCGACACCATCGCCCAGAAAGCATTCTGCGCTCCATAGTGCACCATGTCCTGATAGATTTTATTCGTATCAAAATCCAAACCGGCGCTTAAGACAGCCTGAATAATATGTCCCGGCTGTATGTCCTTATTGCCGCAAATAGCTGCCATGACAGCAAGATGCACCTGTGAAGCCTTGGAGATACTCTGACTGAACGCCTTAACCTTTGCACGCCTGTCTTGATTGTTGAAGAACTTGCGGTAGCTCTTTACCTGCTTACGGATAACCTGTGTTGTCGGAAGCCCCATTTCAACCATCCAGATGGACTGCAAATCGGCACGGAATTCCTCGCTGTAAAACTGCACATTAATAAGCCAGTTATCATCATCCTTCGCAAAAGAAAGTGGAAAATACACAAGGTAATTCGAAGAGGTATCCTCTAAGCAGAGCAGCTTCTTCACAGCAAAAGTATTCGTCCCGGTCAAAGCGACAATTTTTGCATTGTCGAGAACGATTTCATCCAGCTTGTCCTCAAATTCCCGTTCCTCATCGTACCAGAAGATGATGCGCCGTTTATAAAACTCCGGGAGCTGCTCTGAAAATCTCCGATTCAAAGCCTCTATTATTTTATCTATATCAATACTAGACATAATTTTCGTTCTCCTACTTAATTTTAATACAAGTCGTAAGTTAGTCGCAAGTTTAAAAAGCAAAAACATCTTTAAGTATTTTATTGTTTATTTGCTGAATCCGTAGTATACCATCTTGCAGCACTTGTTTTCCCTCTACACATAACTCTACCACTATTACGCAATTCTCTCATCAACACCCATATCTGATTACGACTAAGGCCAGGTAAAACTTGTTGTAATTCCCTAGCTGGTGTGCCAACATTATTATTTTTTTAATATGCATGTAAAGCAGCTCTTTATTTGTATCTCTATCAATAACTTGCTAAGTCTTGTGTTACAGTTTCAATGGCCATGCAAAATCTCCATTTTTATAAATATGCTTTAGACTGGTGGCAACACACTCATAGACAAGATTAAGCTAAAATCATATCCATAAAAACGGTGCCAAGGCTTCTTTGAAACGATTTTACAACATAAAAGGCACATTTCTCCAACATCTTTTTCATCAAATGTAATCGTGTATCTTGTACCGCCTTTTTGGATATGCTTATGCGGATCGACACTCCACAACACATCATACTCATCAGGAGAAAATGATGAATCTACTTCAATCGATACAGAATATTTGTCGCCACAATTGAATTCGTGTTCAATGAAAATGCCACAACTTGCAACACCTTTTATTTCATGTAAATCTTCATATACATTTCCCAGCGAGTCTAATACACGAATTATTCGTGGCACATTCCACATTTGTTCCATCCCCTTATCCTTGTAATACTGCTTCAGGCCCTCAACAAAATCATGAGAATAACATACCGCTTGTTCAGCTTGTCTGACAGATACTGGATTTGAATGAGAAAGCCGATTACGAATACTTATTAATCTATGTAAAAACTCTCTTGCCTCTTCTTTTCCCTGTGGGTAAATATAATCTAGTGCCTCCTTGAAAAGCGTTTTATAGAAAACGTCGTTGCATAAGAAATAGCATATGTCATCCATGAACAAAGCATCAACATATCGGCTATATCTTCCGGGTTCACTATCTATCATTCTGTGAATGCGTTCCCGAAGCTCTTTTTTTACCAAATAATTTACTTTGTCCGTTTTATAATCAAGATAATTAATACCATAATTCTCAACCATTTTTTCATGAATCAGTCGCCTAGCCCACATTTCTAGTGTTTCAATGCTGCTTCGGCATGTGGATCTTAATTCTTCATCCGAAAAGTTATAATACATAAATTATTTCTTACCTCACTTAATCTTCGCCAGCACATCCTTAAAAATCTCATAGTTATGCTTCACGCCATCGTCCAAATCAATCGAAATGAACTGGTCAGCCAGATGGTGTATCTTCTCCTCGTATCCGTGCAGCTCGTCCGCCTGATCCTGCAGCTTTTTGAGCTGTTTATTCAGCTTCACACGCTCACTGGTTCCTGCATTTACAATCTGGTTTTCCAAGCCTGCAATCGCTGTACGGTAACGTTCCTGCTGCTCATGCACATAATCCGTGCGGATACGGGCAATGGTGTCCGGCTTATAGCGATGCATATAAATAAGGCACTTGAAGCCATTCTTTTTGCCGCTATCGAAGAGCCAGTAAATCGGACGCTTCTGATAAATCTTGCAATGGTCATTGTAGAAATCATTAAGGAAATAGTCACGAATAACCTGTCTTGGCGTACCCTTGCCGCCGAGAGCATCTGCTATAAATTTCAGGTTCTCCTCCAACGTACCCCTTCCGTAAACAAAACGAACGAAGTCCACGAACCGATTTGCAATATCATCGGTAAAATATTCATCATCACAAATTGGAATTATATTGTCCTTATCAGGGCAATAGTGGTTAGTGTTTAGTGAGTAGTGATTAGTATCACTCTGGTCACTGCCCACTAATTTCGAGCGGATAGCTTCCCAATCAAGCTGGTCAGCATCATTCCAACCTCTTGACACAAGCTTAGAACAGTCTCCACTTGAGATTGCGTCAAGTATTTCAGGCGAACACAAATCATAAGCTGCGTCTCCAGTTCCGCCTTCGAGCCCCGTGCAATCGACAGAAAGTTTGCAAATTCCTTCATAGAGCTTCTTGCTTGTCCCTCTGCGATATTGGAAGGGATTGACACTGCTGCCCGTCTCATCTGATCCGAAAGTGAATACAATTCCTCCCTCGGCAATAGTTTTGCCAACCGGTAGACTTCCGTTACCAAGTCCATCGATTTCTGCCACACGATAAGTTCTTGATAATTCTTGACCGACATAATACTCAACAACCTCTCTCTTAAAATACTGACCACTAACCACTACCCACTGATCACTAAAATCGCCTCCGGCATATGCAAGTCTATCCACATCTAGAGAGTAACGCCCAAACATGCATCCTACAGCATAAGAGAGCAATGAGCGAATATCACGGCTAAGTTCTGCCTTACGGACGGTCACATCTTTATCTTCCACTTCAGGCGTTAATTCATCCTGCAGGCCATAAATATCGATAAAAATTTCATTCAGTTTCTCTTCGTTGGCTTTCAGCTGGTTAAAGCGGTCATTACACTCGGCTTCCCATTCTTTATATTTATCCGAAATCAATCTTGCCATTCTTATTCCTCCATGCTCATATTATAACGTATTTTCGAATCTATTGCATCGCATACGCTCTGAAAATTAAGCCTAATATCTCTATTTGTAAACCGAATCACTTCCAAGCCATACTGGCGCAATACTTCTGTGCGTATGGAATCATATTTTATTCCTTCCGTAGTGTAATGCTGACTTCCATCAACTTCTATAACCAGTTTTGCCAGCGAACAATAAAAATCAACAATGTAATTATCAATGGCTCGCTGCCGATATATTTTTACAGGATAAAAGCGTAAGAAATCATACCACAAATGCCGTTCCTCCGGTGTCATGTTCTTTCTTAGTTTTCTAGCGTTGTTCTTCAGTTTTGGGTTGTAGCCTGTATATTGTGGTTTTGTATCAGACATGGGTTTACCCCTCCGTCGCCGTTGGCGACACCTCCCCTTTCATGGGATGCTTTCGCTATTCATGGTTTTTGGATTAGTCGCCTTGCCTCGGCTCTCCTCTGCTCAGCCTTCCCTGTCCCATGCCTCCCCTATCTCAGCCTCCCCTGCAAGGGGAGGGGGACCATTGCGCTGCAATGGTGGAGAGGTCAAATAGTCTCCCTGCGCCGCAAAGTTCAGTTTATTCATTGGCTTTCATCTAGTTAAAACTGTCATTCGCTCATTTCCCCATTTTTTGTATTTATCTGAATTTAATCTGACCTTTGTGGGTTTTCTTCCACAATGCTATAATAAAATTGATTATTAGCAGTTTTATTTTCATCGAAATTGATTATATCTCCTACCTCTTGCAATTCATATTTC
>JAJQDF010000283.1 GCA_021202325.1 Clostridiales bacterium
CAATCTTTTACATAATTACATAAGATTCTCTAATTTTTAATAAAAATATGCTAAGATCGCTTTTTTATGTTATAATATACAGACTACTGATATTATTTTGAGGTGCTGAGATGAAAAAATTTAAATTTGTCTGTGCGACATTATTGATAACAATGCTTATGGGAGTTACCGCTATGGCCGACTCCATTAAGGATGTAAGTATGAACCTGACCTATGACGGAAAAACCGTCGCCTATAATGCCAAAGAGGTAACGGTGCTTGTTGACGGCGTCGCATTGACCGGGTTGGATATACCGGCTGTCATAATTGACGATAGAACACTTGTCCCTTTGAGAGCTATATTTGAGGCCATGGGTGCCGATGTTTCATGGGATGGTGATTCACAAATGATAACCGCCGAGCTTAACGACGACACTATAATAATGTTCATCAACAATAACACGGGCTATATTAACGGCACAGCCTTTACAATGGATGTTGCGCCGAAAATTATAAATGACAGAACCATGGTTCCTGTCAGAGCCATTGCCGAGGCTGTCGGCGCAGGTGTTTATTGGGATGATGCAACAAGGACTGTAAGCGTGCTTTCATATGTTATCGGAAACGAGGGCGGAACATCATCGACCGATACTTCTACAAATAATACTGATACTACAACTACTACGACAACAAATGATTCCGATCCTCAGAAGGTCACAGACCTGTCCCATGTGGATGCATCGGAAATTGATACGGAGGCGCTTTCCAACTCCGAGAATGAGGTCAGCGTTACAGCGGTAACTGCCAACGGAAATGATTCCTATACAATTAAGACATCGGGCAAAATATGGCAGTACAAATATGCCACAGTTCTCGGAACAAAGGTAGCGGTGGACATATACGGAGGCTCCCTTGCGGTTTCAACAACAAATATTTCTGTAAACGATGATCCTGTAGAGCGTATAAGGATAGCACAGAACGCCATCGAGCCCTATAAAATAGTAAGAGTTGTATTCGACCTGTATGACACGGCAGGGGATTATAGCGTAACAAAGTCTTCTGACGGCACAAGCCTTATTGTCAATTTCGGAGATACTACCGTAACAACCACGCCTGATACAACACAGACAGACAATCCCGTTATAGGTTCGGACGGCGGAACGGTTACCCAGGAACCCAGCGACGATATTGGTGAAGAGGACAACCTCAACAGCATAACACGAATTAGATATAGCGATGCCAATGACTGCGATGTAGTTACAATATACGGCGAGGAAGAGCTTGACTATAATATTTTCACGCTTTCTGATCCCTATCGTATTGTCATAGATATTGATAATTCCCTTAAGGATGATACAAGCATTCCCGATGTTGAAGATTCATCCTATATAACGAATATCAGAATGAGCCAGTTTACCGAAACCAGTACCCGAGTTGTACTTGATGTAAAGGAGGGTGTCGAGTTCAGCAGCTACGCAGGCACAAACTATGTTTCTCTCCAGATAACCAAGTCGGCGGTTACTGTTAGCGAAAGCATTGTAAATGACGGAAAAACAATAAGGTTCACTAAGACAAACGGACTTGAGGCTTCCGATATTACATATACCTATGATCCGTATAGCGGCAACACTATTATCAGCCTGAACGGAGACTACAGCGGCGTTTACGGAACAAAGACCTTGAGCTATTCCGATGATGATGCCGAGGCTTCCTACATAAGTGCGGCAAAATTCAGCACTTCAAGCGGTAACACAACGATTACCGTTACGCCAAGCCTCATTGCCGAGTTCAATATTTATGAAAACGGCGACTATATATATGTTGACCTTGTAGATCCCAAGACTGTATATGATGCGGTTGTTGTTATAGACGCAGGACACGGCGGAACTATGCCGGGAGCAGTTGTAAATGGTTTTTATGAGAAAAATATAACACTGGATATAGCCAAAAAGGTATATAACCAGCTTAACAGCAACAGCATAAAGGTCTATGTAACTAGATTTACCGATTCCTATGTGGACAATTATAAGAGGGCATACATGGCCAACTACGGAGCAGATATGTTTATATCAATCCACTGCAACTCCATTGCCGGCGACGTGGATATATACGGCACAGAAACGCTCTATGCGCCTCATAGCGGAGAGGGCAACGGCGGCTTAACAAGCTATACTCTTGCCAGTGTTCTCCAGAAATATGTTACCGAAGTATGTGGAACATATGACAGGGGAGTTAAGAACCGCTCCGACCTCATTGTTCTCAATCGTACTACGGTTCCGGCGGCGCTTGTTGAAACCGGATTTATGACCGACAGCAGTGATATGGCTCTTCTCACCAGTGAGAGCGGCAGACAGAAATTCGCCAATGCTATAGCCCAGGCCATAAAAGAGGTTATAAATACATACGACTATAGATAATTTTACAAAGTCCTGTGGTATTCCATGGGACTTTTATCATGACTTGAAGTGTAAATATTTTCTGAATTTGAATTTACAACACTTGAAATTTTTTAAACGCAGTGATAGTATATTATTAAAGATGCGACCGTAAGCACGTGCAAACTTTAGATTTGCATGTGCTTTTCTAGTTAAAGGAGAGATTTATAAATGTCAGCTACAAAAGAAGCCATAGCAGAAAAAATGGAAAACCAGCCCATGGGCAGACTTATAGTAAGCATGTCACTGCCGCTTATGTTTTCTCTGCTTGTCCAATCACTTTACAACATTGTCGACAGCATATTTGTCGCCAGAATAAGCGAAAATGCCTTAACCGCAACATCATTGGCCTATCCTATACAGATATTGATGATAGCCGTTGCGGTCGGTACCAGTGTAGGCGTAAACTCGTTGCTGTCCCGAACAATCGGTGCAAAAAAATTCGATAAAGCCGGATATATTGCCACAACCGGATTGCTGTTAGCTATAATAAGCTCATTTGTGTTTATCATTTTGGGAGCGCTGTTCAGCAAGAACTTCGTTGCTCTGTTCACCGATGATCCGGAAATAAGCGTCTATTGCCAGCAGTATGTTTTTATATGCATGATATTCTGCACCGGCACATTTGTTGAAACCATGTGCCAGAGATTTGTTCAGGCTGTGGGCAGTACATATCTCAGCATGATTTCATTGGTTGTCGGCGCTGGAACAAATATTGTGCTGGATCCAATTATGATTTTCGGACTTTTCGGTTTTCCTCAGCTTGGAATAAGGGGAGCGGCTATAGCAACTGTAATAGGCCAATGGATAGGTGCATTTGTGGCTTTAACCATTCATATTAAGAAAAATCCGACTGTAAAGCTTAGATTTAAAGGTTTCCGTTTCGACAGTAATATTGTAGCGGGAATATATAAGGTAGGTATCCCCATGGCCATAACCCAAGCCATAGGCAGTATGATGGTTTTGGCCTTCAACAGTATATTGATGCCGTTTTCTTCTACCGCCGTTGCGTTTTTTGGGGTATATTACAAATTGCAGAATTTCCTGTTTATGCCCATGAACGGACTTGGACAAGCAGCAATACCCATTATAGGATATAACTTCGGCAACCGCAACGGAAAGCGAATAAGAGATGCGCTTAAAATGATGCTTCCCATGGGAGCAGGCATAGCCATAATCGGAACAATAATATTTATGATTTTCCCCGCACAGCTCCTTGGATTGTTTAATGCCAGTGATGAAATGCTTGCTATTGGTGTCCCGGCGCTCAGAATTATTTCGGTAACATTTGTTTTATCGGCAACAACAATAATACTGGGCTATGCATGCTCAGGCCTTGGAAACGGTATGACAAATATGATTGGTACAGCACTCAGACAGTTTATTATATTTGTGCCGCTGGCCTATTTCTTTGCAAAAATAAACGGCATATCCTCCATATGGTATTCCATTTGGGTAGCCGAAGCCGTCGGCGTATGCTATGTAATATGCAGCAGTTTAAGAGAGTACAGAAGAAAAGTAAAACCCATGTTCAAAAATTAATAAAACAAAAAATGCCGGTAAATCTCAGTGATAAACCGGCACGTTTTTTATATTAATATGCTTTTGCCCAATAAACCATATGCTTTGCTTTCTTTCCGCAGCATACGCATGTATCGGAAATATGCTCTTCCTCAAAAGGAATACATCTTGATGTTGCGCCTGTAAGCTCTTTAATTTCGTCCTCGCAGGCCTGGTCTCCGCACCACATAGCCTTTACAAATCCCGGGTTGTCGTCAAGGGCATCCTGGAACTCTGTCATATCTGTGGCAACGCTTGTCTTGGCATTAAGTCTTTCTGTTGCTTTAACAAAAAGGTTGTGCTGGATTTCATCAAGAAGGGAAGCAACCTCATCCTCAAGATTATCCATTGAAACAAGTTTCTTGTCGCCTGTGTCACGGCGTACAAGAACAACCTGGTTGTTTTCAATATCCTTGGGGCCGACCTCAAGACGGATAGGAACACCCTTCATCTCATATTCGCTGAACTTCCAGCCGGGAGTCTTGTCCGAGTCGTCTACCTTTACACGGAAATCAGAAAGTCTGTCTTTAAGCTCGTTGGCCTTTTCAAGAACTCCGCCTTTCTGCATGGCAATAGGTACGATAATAACCTGGATAGGTGCAATTTTAGGCGGAAGAACAAGTCCTCTGTTATCTCCGTGTACCATTATTATTGCGCCGATAAGACGGGTAGTTGCTCCCCATGAAGTCTGGTGAACATACTGAAGTTCATTATTCTTGTCTGTATACTGGATACCGAAGGCACGGGCAAATCCGTCGCCGAAGTTGTGTGATGTGCCCGACTGGAGTGCCTTTCCGTCATGCATAAGGCTTTCGATAGTATATGTTGCCTTTGCTCCGGCGAAACGCTCCTTCTCTGTTTTCTGTCCCTTTATAACGGGGATAGAAAGTATATTTTCGCAGAAATCTGCATATACGTTGAGCATTCTTATTGTCTCAGCCTCGCTCTCTTCCTGAGTAGCATGGGCTGTATGGCCTTCCTGCCAAAGGAACTCCGTTGTTCTTAAGAAGGGACGTGTTGTCTTTTCCCATCTAACAACGTTGCACCACTGGTTATAGAGTTTGGGAAGATCTCTGTATGAATGAATTATGTTTTTGTAGTGGTCGCAGAAAAGCGTCTCAGAAGTAGGTCTTACACAAAGTCTTTCTGTAAGTTCCTGGTCTCCGCCGTGTGTTACCCAGGCGACCTCAGGTGCGAAGCCCTCTACATGGTCCTTCTCCTTCTGAAGAAGACTTTCGGGAATGAAAACAGGCATATAAACGTTTTCATGTCCTGTTGCTTTAAACATATCATCCATCTGTTTCTGGAAAAGCTCCCAGATAGCATAGCCATAAGGTCTGATAATCATACAGCCCTTTACGCTTGAATAGTCAACAAGCTCGGCTTTAATAACAACATCTGTATACCACTGAGGAAAATCGACTTCCATATCAGTGATGGATTCAACAAATTTCTTATCCTTTGCCATAAATTTTCTCCTTTCAATAAAAAAAGCCTTCGTCCCAACAAAAAGGGACCAAGGTTAATCGGCGGTGCCACCCAATTTGACGTTTTAAAACGTCCGCTCATGTCCTTAACGCAGATAACGCCGCGGATTATTACCTCCGCAGAACTCAAGGGGCAGGTTCAATATTATATGTTTGAGGCTTTCACCGCCCGCCTTTTCTCTGAAAAACAAAAATAATATTTACTAATCCCTGTCAAAGTTTTTATTCAAGTGATATAATAATCCTTTATAAGAGGATCTGTCAAGTCCTTTAAATAAAAAGGAGGCACAAAAATGAAAGATTACAGACTGGAAAAGCTTGCAAAAGTATTGGTAGAATACTCAACTAAAATAAAACCCGGCGACAATGTATGCGTTTCTGGAGAAGAAAGCGCACTGCCGTTTATAAAGGAAGTAACCAAACAGGCCATACTTGCCGGAGGAAACGTAAAATGGTTCGTAGATATGCCGGATATGGACGAATTTTTATTTAAAAACGGAAGCATGGAGCAGATAGAACAGCCCAATTACCGCTTCGGCGAATGTGCCAGAGCCGATGTTTGGATAAGCGCATGGGGAACCGATAACATAAGTACGCTTTCATCCATAGACGGAGAGCTTCTGAAAAAGAGAAGACTGGCCAACGCAGAGAACAGAAAGATATATAACGACCGTTCCGCCACAGGCGAGCTCCGTTGGTGCGGCACACAGTTTCCTACCAACGGCGATGCCCAATATGCCGGCATGAGCCTAGACGAGTACGAAGACTTTGTATATAAAGCAGGGTTCCTTGATAAGGATGATCCGGTTGCCGAATGGAAGAAAATGTCCGACTATCAGGATAAATGGGCGGAATATCTTAACACAGTTTCAAACTTGGAAATATTCTCGAAGGATACCCATATTACACTTTCCGTAGCCGGCCGCAAATGGATAAACTGCTGCGGAACAGAAAACTTTCCGGACGGCGAAATATTCACTTCACCGGTTGAGGATTCCATAAACGGATATATTACATTCAGCTTTCCGGCAATTATGAACGGCAACGAATTTAAAAATGTAAGGCTGGAGTTTGAAAACGGAAAAATTATTTCTGCCAAATGCGATGACGATGCAATGACCGAAAAACTTCTTACTTATATTGATACTGACGAAGGCTCACACTTTATAGGGGAAACAGCCTTCGGCACAAACTACGGAATAAATAAATTCAGCCACAACATACTTTTCGATGAAAAGATAGGCGGAACGATGCACATGGCACTTGGCGCAGGATTTCCCGAAGCCGGAGGCAAAAATGATTCCGCCATACATTGGGATATGATAAACGACATGACGGCCTGCGGAAAGGTAATTGCAGACGGCATAGTTATATATGAAAACGGCTGCTTCAAGGATGAGCTTTTATGTAAATAAATGCCGCCTGCAAAGCCATAATATTACAAAATTTTTCCCTCGGAGGATATATCATAATATATATCTTTTGGGGGAATTTTTTTGATTGTATATGTTGATATATTGTTTGCCGTAAATATGCTCATGGATCTAACAATAATATGGGCAGCAGGCGTTCTGCTTAAAAGAAAAATAATATTTTATAGGCTTCTTTTGGGATCTGCGGCTGGGGCGGCCATGTACATAGCCGTATTATATAGGCCCTACATAAACGGATTTGTTCAGTTACTTACAATAATAATGTCTATAGTGCTTTCACTTGCAATAGCCTTCGCGCCGATTAGGCTGTTTGAACTGGCACGGCTAACCCTTGTTTCATTGGCAGTTTCATTTGCCACTGCAGGAATTATGATAAGCATATTGTGCCTGAGGTCTTTAGGCATTGTATATACGGCAAAAAATATATTTGACAGTTTTTCATATTCTATTCTTTTTATATCCTCTGCGGCAATATATGCTGCCATAAAGCTTTTCGGCAAAGCCGCAAGGAATATTGCCAGGGATAGGAAGCAGTATTTCGATGCAGCAATCAAGCTGAATGGTATTCAGGCTAATGTCAGAGCCTTGGCCGACAGCGGAAATTCGCTGAAAGACAATTTGGGCGGCAATGATGTAATAATAGCGGAATATTCGGCAGTAAAAAGCCTTTTGCCCGATATAGTTTTTACATACGATGCTGTGGAGCTGTTCAAAGCTCTGTCTGTAACAGATTACAAAACAAGGATAAGGCTTATTCCGTTCAAAAGTCTAGGCAATGAAAATGGCCTGCTTCTTGGTATAAGAGTCGATGAGGCCGAAATAAAATACGGGAGTACATATATAAGGAAAGAAAACATTATTATAGGAATATACTGCGGCAGGCTGGACAACGCCGGAAGGTTTAACGCCATTATTAATTATGACATTATTTTATGAGGAAGTGCATATAATGATAAACTACAAATTTATATTTTTCCGTATCAAGGATTTTTTTGTCCACAGATTTAAAATAGGATATGAAAATTCCGTATACTATATCGGCGGAAGTGACACCTTTCCGCCTCCGCTGAGCCCTCCAGAAGAGGAGGCCGTCCTAAATGAGCTTGGCGGAGAAAACGATGTTCAGGCCAAAAATGTACTTATAGAGAGAAATCTCCGTCTTGTTGTATACATAGCGAGAAAGTTTGAAAATACCGGAATCAATATCGAGGATCTCATATCCATAGGTACAATCGGGCTTATAAAAGCTATAAATACATTCAAGCCCGAAAAAAAGATAAAACTGGCAACATATGCCTCACGATGCATTGAAAATGAAATACTTATGTACCTGAGAAGAAATAATAAAACCCGTTCGGAAATATCCATAGACGAGCCGCTGAATGTGGACTGGGAAGGAAACGAACTTCTGCTTTCCGACATTATAGGAACAGATGCCGATATAATATATAAGGACATAGAGGACGAAGTAGACAAAACCCTGCTTAGAAAGGCGCTCACAAAGTTATCCGACAGAGAGCAGAAAATAATAAGCCTGCGGTTCGGCATAAACGGAAATGGCGATGAAAAAACACAGAAGGAAGTTGCTGATATGCTCGGAATATCCCAGTCGTATATATCAAGGCTGGAGAAGAAAATAATATTGAGGCTAAGAAGGGAAATAAATAAATTCTATTGACGGGAGGCAAATATGCTTATACATACAGTATCGAGGGGCGAAACGATATATACCATAGCCAATTATTATGGAGTTTCGCCGGAAAGCATAATTTTGAACAACCAGCTTCAAAACCCTGATAAATTAGTAATAGGGCAAACACTTGTAATACTATATCCCCAAAATGTGTATACAGTGGTGGAGGGCGACACACTTACATCAATATCGGCAAAAACAGGAGTGCCAATCAAAATATTGAGAAGGAACAATCCTGTGCTGAATACCGGCCTCTACATATACCCCGGACAGACAATAGTGCTGGACTATATGCAGGAAAAGCTTGGTTCACTGGAGGTGAACGGCTATTGCTATACATATATAAGCGACAGTCTTTTGGCGGCTTCTCTGCCTTACCTTACATATATAAGTATATTTTCGTACGGCATAAGGCCGGACGGCACAGTAATATATGCCGATGACGAAAGAATAATTCGGTATGCTAATGAATACGGAGTAAAGCCCATATTGGTGCTGACATCTCTCACCGAAGCAGGAACATTCAGCAGTGAAAATGTGGCTAAGTTTTTAGCAAATTATGATGCTCAGACCAGATTTATAGAAATAATGATACCGCTTTTAAAGGCGAAGGGCTACTACGGCGCAGACGTGGACTTTGAATTCATACCTCCGGAATACTCTGTAACATTTGCTGACTTTTTAAGGCGATTTTCCGAAGCCCTCAATGCGGAAGGCATGGTGCTTTTTACGGCTCTTGCGCCAAAGATATCTGCCGACCAGCCCGGACTTCTCTATGAGGGGCATAATTATGAGCTGATAGGGGAGGCAAGCAATTTTGTACTTGTTATGACGTACGAGTGGGGATATACATATGGGCCGCCGATGGCAGTAGCACCTATAAACAGCGTAAAAAGGGTACTGGACTATGCCATTACAGAAATTCCGAGAAACAAGATTTTCATGGGCATACCTAACTATGGCTACGATTGGCCGATACCATTTGTTCAGGGCGAAACAAAGGCATTGTCAATTTCCAATTTCGAGGCAGTGAACATTGCCGCAGAATTTGGGACTGAAATAAAATACGAGGAAATATCCCAATCTCCAACGTACTTGTATGACAACATGCAGTCCCATGAGGTGTGGTTCGAGGATGCAAAGAGTATACAAAATAAGCTTGTCACGGCATTTACCTATGGTTTCAGGGGGATTACTTATTGGAACCTAATGAGGAACTTTCCTCAGAATTGGCTTGTATTAAACTCGCTTTTTACAATAGTTTCTTTAGATTAAAAAGAACTTAAATATACCTTAAATCAACCTTTAGTTTATGTTAAAAATAACGAAAATATTTTTGTTGTATGACCATATTGCATAATAC
>JAJQDF010000109.1 GCA_021202325.1 Clostridiales bacterium
AATTTAACCTTTGTAAAAATTGGATTTTACAATTAATTTTCCCAATTTTCACTGAAATTTTGGTTTATACAGCAAAAATTTAACAAAGTCAAACTGCATAAATAATGCTTTGCTCTTTTGTCGAATATTACACAAGGGCGCAGTCCACCAGCCTTTTGGTATAGCTGTCCTTAGGGTTTCCGAAAACCTCATCAGCAGTTCCGCTCTCCACAATCTCTCCCAAATACATTACAGCGATTCTGTCTGCCATATAGTTAACAATGCCAATGTCGTGGGAAATGAAAACATAGGCTATTTTAAGTTCCTTCTGCAAATCCCTTAGGAGATTCAGTATCTGCGCCTGGACAGACACATCAAGGGCAGAAACCGGCTCATCGCATATTACAACCTTTGGGTTCACAATAAGTGCCCTGGCTATGGCTATTCTCTGGCACTGGCCTCCGCTGAGCCTGGACGGGCTTTCTGTAAGTATGTCTTCCTCTAAGCCTACTTTGGAAATATAGTCCTTTATAAGGGCATCCATTTCCTCGCCCTCAGGCATTACATCAAGGGTAACAAGGGGCTCCTTCATTACCTGATAGACCGTAAACTTTGGATTCATTGAGCCTTTGGGATCCTGGAATATAAACTGTATGTCCTTTCTGTATTTCTTGTACTCTTCCTTGGTCATATCGGAAACCTTTCTGCCAAGGTAGTAAACGCTTCCCTCTGTGGGCTTCTGCAGGTCGCCGAGTATTTCGCCGGTCGTTGACTTTCCGCTGCCGCTCTCGCCGACAAGGCCGAGGGTTTCGCCGCATTTCACGCCTATGTCTATGCCTTTGAGCGTCACAAATTTTTTAACCGGTTTCCCGAATACGTTCTTTTGCATTACATATTCCTTATGAAGGTTTTCACCCCGGAGAATAAAGTTCTGTTCATTTTCCATCAGATGTCACCCCGCAGTACTTTAAGCATTTGAAATAATGGTCACCGACTGTTTTTTCAGTAACCTCACCATCGCACAATTCACATTTTTCGATGCATCTTCTTTTGAAAATGCATTCTTTTCTTTCTCTGTATTTCTCCGGTACAAAACCGGGAATTTCCATCAGCCTTTCGTCACGCTTTATGTTAAGTGACGGTATTACCTTTATAAGCGCCTTTGTATAGGGATGTATGGGGTTGCTGAAAAGCTCCTCCGCCGGAGCCTTCTCCAATATCTGTCCGGCATACATAACCGCAATTGTATGGCAATACTTCTTTATAACGCCCAAATCATGGGAAATGATAACGACAGAAGCACCCATTTCATCATTTATCCGCTTGAAAAGCTCCATAACCTGCGCCTGCAGTGTGCTGTCGAGAGCCGTTGTCGGCTCATCTGCAATGAGTATTTCCGGATCGTTCATAAGGGACATGGCTATGTTTACCCTCTGCCTCATGCCGCCGGAAAGCTGCCAAGGGTACATTTCCAGTATGCGCTTGGGATTATCAAAGCCGACAATATTCAGCTTTTCCTCTGCTCTTTTCAGTCCTTCCGCCTTGGATTTTTTGTTATATAGTGTATATCCGTCGGCAATCTGACTTTTTATTTTAAACATGGGGTGCAGATAAAACACAGTGTTCTGCGGAACAAGTCCTATATTTGCACCTATAATTTTTTTCTTTTCCCTATCGGATATATTCATGTAGTCTGCGCCAAGAACATTGAATTTGTCGCAGGTGTAGACAAGATTTTCCGGGAGCAGGTTTACAACTGTTTTCATGGAAAGCGTTTTTCCTGAGCCGCTTTCGCCAACAAAGCCCAGTATTTCGCCCTTCTTAAGCTCGAAGGATATGTTGGAAGCTATAACTCTGCCGTTGGTTTTATCCGTAATCGTAAGGTTTTCTATCTCAATCAGCTTATCCATTTCTTCTGCCTCCCTTCCTAGTTTCAAGAAGGTCGTTTAGACCATCTCCAAGGAGGTTGAACCCAAGCACGGTTATGACAATGGCAATGCCGGGGGCAATGGCCAAATAGGGATATGATATAAAATATTTTCTTGATTCATTGAGCATAAGTCCCCAGCTGGCATTCGGCGCCTGTATGCCAAGGCCGAGGAACGACAGCGATGTTTCCGTCATTATGGCATGGGCTATGCTTGAGCTGAACTGTGTTATGAGCCTTGTGGCCATCATAGGCAAATAGTGCTTTATAAATAAGCGTTTTTTCGTTATTCCGTAGCTTTTGGCAGCCTTTACAAACAGCATGCTCTCCAAATCTCTAATCATGGAATAAACAAGCCTTGCAAAAACCGGAACAATGAATATTGCTATGGATATTATGGCGCCCTTTTCGCCTCGGCCTATGACAGTGACCATCATCATTGCCAAAAGTATTCCGGGGAAAGCCATAAGGCCGTCCATACATCTCATTATGAAGGAGGATACAACGCCCTTGTTCATTCCGGCAATGCCTCCCAGCACAATTCCAATAACAGCGCCCACAGATGTGGAAACAACGCCCACAAGCAACACCGTTCTAGATCCCTGCATAATTCGACTGAGAATATCCCTTCCGAAATAGTCGGTACCAAGCAAATAATTGGGGTTTTCTCCCTGCTTTAAAAATTTAAACTCCGTTGCCATGGCATTGGGATCGTAGGGCATATAGAAAAACGACACAACGCACACAAGCACAACGAGGGAAACGAGCACTATTCCAAGCATAAGACTTATATTCAGCCTGCCTGATTTTTTTATCATTGCTCTCCTCCCTCCTTCGCTCTTATTCTCGGATTGAGGAGCATAACTGCTATGTCTACGGCCAATGAAGCCAGTACAACCACCAGCGTTATGAACATAACTATCCCTTGGAGAAGCACAAGGTCCCTCTGCTCAACGGATACCAAAAGAAGCCTTCCAAGTCCCGGCAGAGAAAATACGGATTCAATTACAACCGTTCCTCCCATAAGCTTGGCAAACTGCATGCCGAATACATTTATCGGTGCAATCATGGCGTTTCTGAGGGCATATTTGAAATATACAGTCTTGCTTCTAAGGCCCTTTACCTTTGCCATTTCCATATAGTCCTGTTCAAGGGTGTCAATCATGCTTGTCCTGACTGCCCTTATGAGTGTTCCGACCTCGCCTATGGCCAGCACTGTGCAGGGCATAACAAGGCATTTCAAGTATGACAAAAAGCCTTCGCTCATGGGCACATAGTCCGATATGGGGAACCACTTAAGCTTAAGGCCGAAAAATACAATAAAAATCATGCCTATCCAAAAGGACGGCAGTGCCGAGCCCAGCTGCATTATGCTTCTTGAAAAATAGTCTATAAATTTATTCTTATGGATTGCGGAAACAACGCCGAGAACTATGGCTATAACAGAAGCGATAAGCATGGAAAAAAAGGCTACGGAAAATGTGACCGGAAGTCTTTCTATTATAAGCTCCAGAACGCTTGAGCCATACAGATATGATGTGCCGAAATCGAGCCTGATAAGACCGGCAAGCCACTCGGCATACTGAATAAGCCATGGCCTGTCAAGTCCCATGGCCGTCCTAAGCTCGGCCAGCTGTTCTGCGGTCGCATCGGTGCCTAATATGAGCTGAGCCGCATCTCCCGGTATAAACATCAATACAAAATAAGTTATAAATGAAACGACAAAGATAACAGCAATGGCGCTCCAAATTCTTTTAATAATATAATTAAGCATCAGTCTTCATCCTCTTAAAATCAGCATTGGCTTATGAATAATACGCCAATGGGCGACCGTAAAGGCCGCCCCATAGGTGGTAATTAGAATATAATTTCACTTCGTTTAAGATTAGCTGAAGCTGACGGATTTAAGATCCAATATATCGATAGGGAATCTCTTGAATCCCTGTACACTCTCGTTAAGTCCGTAGAATTTGCATATGGTCTGGATATATACGCAGGGAACCTCTTCAGCCAGTATATACTGTATCTCGGCATATATTTCCTTACGTGCATCCTCGTCAGTCTCCTGAAGCGCCGCATCAAGCAGGTCATCCACATCTCCGGAAAGCAGACTTATATAGTCTCCGCTGGTTGATTTATATCTCGAAAGGAAGTTATAGGGATCGAGTCTGCCGGAATGGGCTACAACTGTCATGTCATAATTTTTGTCTGTATATACATCGCTCATCCATGTTGCCCACTCTATTATTTCTATATCGCAGGTAATGCCTATTTTGCTCAGCTGGTCAGCAATTATCTGTCCGGTGTCGCAGTGGGGCTGATAGGGCTTGGGAAGCTTAAGGCTTAATGTAAAGCCGTCGGGATATCCTGCCTCGGCAAGAAGCTCCTTGGCCGCCTCCACGTCATAGGGCATTACATCGGTTGTGTCAACATAATAGGGCGATGTCGAAGGCAGGTGCGAACCTATCTTTGTTCCGTTGCCCCACATAACAGTGTCTATTATTTCGTCCTTATCAATGGCCATAGCTATAGCCTGTCTAACCTTTTCGTTGGAAAGGTATTCATTTTCCTGGTTGAGCGCCAGTATCTGAATGGAGTTATGATCCATAATCTCGCCCTTTAAGCCGTCGGTGCTGTTAAGAACGTCAATCTGGTCGGCAGTAACTTCCGTTATATCTATGTCGCCTACCATGAGCGCCGCAAGCTGGGATGTATAGTCGGCTATAAGCACAAATTCAACATTTTCGATGTTTGCCTTTGTTCCGAAGTAGTCGTCGTTCCTAACAAGGGTTACGGACTGCTGGGGAGTCCAGTCTACAAACTTATATGCTCCGGTTCCAACGGGGTTTGTCTTAAGGTCGTCGGAACACTCCTCAGGAATTATAGCCACCCAAGGGTATGCAAAAGAAAGCAGGAAGTCCACATCAAGTGTCTCTGTTGAGAAAGTAATTGTATAATCGTCATCTATTACAATGGAATTAATGTTTTCGTACATGGAAGCCTTCGGGCTGTCATCAAGCACAAGGCGTTCAAATGAGTATTTTACATCCTGAGCCGTCATTTCTCTGCCATTGTGGAAAAGAACTCCTTCGTTAAGATAGAATATAATTGACATTCCGTCCTCCGATACCGTCCAGTCATTAGCCAGGTCAGGAATGATGTTCCAGTCAGAATCGCATGTGATAAGTGTGTCAAAAATATTGCTCGTTATTTCAAGGGTTGAAACCGCCGATGTTTTCTGGGGATCTAATCCCTCCGGATCTGCCGTATAGGCAATTCTGAGGGTATCCTTTTCTTCGGCTTCGGTTGTTTCTGACGAGCTTGAGGTTTCCTCACTTGAGGAAGAACATCCGGCCGCACCCAATATAAAGGCAGCCGACAAAATTACAGCCAATACTTTTTTTAACATTATTTCTTCTCCTTCCAGTTAATAAAATCTACCTTCGTAATATCTTTTACTGAAAACGCCTGCGTTAGCTCTCCGTTTGTTTTAATGAAAATCAAATCCTCTAAAGAGAGGTCTCTGTCTTCAACAGTGACGGATCACCCGCAGCCGTCTGCTTCAAAGCCTTACAGCTTTAAAGTATTTGGCACTTTAATTAAACATAAATTTAACAAAAAGTCAATACTATATTTAACATTTCGTAAGATACGCCATTAAGCAAAAAATTGTTCTGTGCACTTTTACCCTGTTTTAGTAGTTGACATTTCAAAATTTAATATCCTATAATAAAAGGACAATTTTGGAATTTATATGTTTAGGAGGTTTTGCAATGGATGTAATGGAAGCAATCAAAACAAGACGAAGTGTAAGAAAATTTGAGGACAAGCCTGTTGAAAAGGAGAAAATAGACCTTCTTTTGAGGGCGGCAATGCAGGCGCCTTCCGCCCACAATGAACAGCCTTGGGAATTCATAGTGGTAGAAAACAAGGAGACGCTTGAGAAGCTTTCAGAAGCGGACAAATACACAACGGCCATGAAAAACGGCACTCTTGCCATCGTATGCGTAACCGATGAAAAATATTTCTTCTCAAACACAAATATTTGGATGCAGGATCTTTCCGCCGCCAGTGAAAACATACTGCTTGAAGCCGTTGAACTCGGCCTTGGCGCAACATGGATAGCTATTACTCCCTTAGAGGACAGAATGGCCTATATCAAAGACCTTTTCCAGCTTCCCGACGGCGTAATTGCCTTTAACATGATAATTATCGGCTATCCTGCCAAGGTGAAGGGCTTCGAGGACAGATTTAAACCTGAAAGGGTTCATTACGAGCAGTGGTAATGCTGTCTGACATTTGCCGGCTATGTATTGACAGTTCTTATGAGTATTGCTATACTATTTTTAACAGAATATAAAAATATCAGTGGAATTTTATGGAACAGACCATTTTTCGCCACACATCTGCTTTTCAGCGGTTGTGTGGCTTTTTTTACAGGCTATGTACAAGGAGGAATTATAATTGAACGATACATTTATGAAGGATAAGCCGGTTCTGCCGCTTCTTATATCCATGGCACTGCCCATGATGCTTTCTATGCTTGTCAATTCTCTCTACAACATAGTTGACAGCTATTTTGTGGCAAAAATAAGCGAGGATGCCATGACGGCGATTTCCCTTGTCTATCCCATACAAAACTTCATAAGTGCGGTGGCTGTGGGCTTCGGCGTCGGCATTAATGCCGTTATTTCATATTATCTCGGCGCCGAAGATGAGGAAACCGCCAACACTGCGGCTACCCATTCGCTTATTCTCTCCGCCGTACACGGTGTTTTAATAATGATAATATGCATTTCAATAATGCCTTGGTTCTTGGCCATGTTCACATCGTCGGAAACGGTCATTGAAATGGGCGTAAAATATTCGACAATAGTGTTTTCCTTCTCCATATTTTATACGATTGGGCTGTTTTACGAAAAAATATTTCAGGCTGTCGGCAATATGAAAATAACAATGCTTGTTATGATTTCGGGCTGTGTAGCAAATATCATTCTCGATCCGATATTTATTTTCGGCCTTGGCCCTGTGCCCGCAATGGGTATAGCCGGAGCGGCTTTAGCCACCGGTTTGGGACTGGCTATACCGCTGGTTTTATACCTAATTGTGTATTTTGCACAACCCATAAGAGTCCGCATAGGGCGAAAATACCTAAAGAAAAATTTCAAGATAGATAAGAAGCTGTATTCCGTCGGTATTCCCGTAATAGTTAGTCTATCGCTTGCCTCTTTGCTGGTATCAATGCTTAACGGTATATTGAGCGGATATTCGCAGATTTACGTCGTTATACTGGGAATATACTATAAGCTCCAGACATTCCTCTATCTGCCGGCCAACGGCCTTGTACAGGCCATGCGCCCCATAATAGGCTATAATTACGGCGCCAAGGAATACAAAAGAGTCAGCGAAATATACAAGGTTTCCATATGCATATGCGGCATAATAATGATATTCGGAACAATACTTTGTTTGGCTGTTCCCGACAAGCTCGTCGGCATGTTCACAACAAACGAAGAAACAATAGAGGCCGGACAGCACGCACTTCGAATAATAAGCGCCGGCTTCATAATGTCGTCCGTTTCCGTAGCTTCCGGAGGCGCATTGGAGGGGCTCGGCAAAGGTGTGCCCTCCCTCATTATATCGCTTTTCCGCTATGTAATTCTTATTATTCCTCTGGCATTTGTGCTGAGCAGAGTATTCGGCCCATCGGGCGTTTGGCACGCCTTTTGGATTACCGAGGCAGTCACCGCTGTTTTGTCATTTTTCATATACCGCAAAGCTGTGACAGAATAAAAATTAGGGCATGGGAGTCTGTATTTCATTCTTCCCATGCCTTATTTTTGGCCATGCTTTAATCATCTATATTTTTCATCTTATTGACTAAAAATCTTCTCTTATATTTCAATATGGCGTAATTCGTTATTCTGTTCATGTAAACAACATCCCATGCTCCACCGACAGCTCCCACAACAAACATTCCTTGAAGGAACTTCATATAAATCATGGCATCCGTCATGGACTGGGCAGTTCTGTTCATCTGCTCATCCATGTCGGCCTCATACTGGCCGCCCTTGTCGATAAGCTTATTAAGGGCGGTATTGTCCTCGGCAAAATCAATGCCCTGCTTCATTGCCACCTCTATGAGTCTGAGTATAAAAAGCTTTTCCTCATCGGTGTCATAGTTATAGCCGAAGCTTAAAGCTGTTTCATACACGCTTTTGAACACCGCCGCCGTAAAAAGCGGTATATCCGGTATTCCGACTCCGGCTAAGCCCAGACCAATGCCTGAGGCGCAGGAAACGGCCATGTTGACTTTCTTTGCCCTGCCTGCTTTTTTGCCGAATTTTTTGAGTCTCTTTTTGTCATCCTTAAGCTCATAGGCGTATTCGTTCAGCTTGTAGTCCATTTCATATTTTTCTCTGCTGTACGTCTTTTCTATTACACCGGTGCCCTTCTCAAAGACAATCTGAAAGGCCTTGTTGAATGCGATATTGAGCGTTTCCCTCAGTTTCTCCGGAATACGCTTATCAAGCTTTTCATTTATAATGGGAGTGCCGGCCTTCATTCTTGCCGCCGCAAACTTTTCCTCGCTTTTAAGCAGGACGCTCCACTCCCGTTCAATAGGTTTAGTATCCATATTACTTCACCTCTTAATCAGCGTTCCTCCATAGGAACATATTCCTTCTCTTCCATGACGCTCATATAGGCCGGACGAATGATTTTATCCATGTTTATAAGCTCCTCTATACGGTGGGCGCTCCAGCCTACTATTCTTGCAATGGCAAATATGGGCGTATACAGTTCAAGAGGTATATCCAGCATGCTGTATACAAAGCCGCTGTAAAAGTCAACGTTCATGCTTACGCCCTTATAAATGCGGCGTTTTTCGGCTATTACCTGGGGTGCAAGCTTTTCTATCATGGAATAAACCTTAAAGTCGTCCTCACGTCCCTTGGCTACCGCCAGCTTCTCAACGAAGCTCTTAAATACCTCAGCCCTTGGATCTGAAAGGGAATATACTGCGTGTCCCATGCCGTAAATAAGACCTTTTTTGTCAAAGGCATCCTTATCCACAAGCCTGCATAAATAATGCCTCATCTCATCCTCATCGCTGAGATCCTTGACATTTTCCTTTATATCTTTCATCATTTCAACAACCTTGATATTTGCGCCGCCGTGCTTAGATCCCTTAAGGGAGGACAGTGCCGCCGCAATTACCGAATATGTATCGCTTCCGGCCGATGTAACAACACGGGTTGTGAATGTGGAGTTGTTTCCGCCGCCGTGTTCCATATGGAGCATAAGCGCAATGTCAAGAACTGTAGCCTCAAGTTCGGTATAGCTTCTGTCCGGGCGAAGCATATAAAGTACGTTTTCTGCTGTGGAGCGCTTTTCATCCGGTCTGTGGATATACATGCTGTCGTCGCAGTCGTAGTGGTTATAGGCCTGATAGCCGTAGACTGCCAGCATCGGAAATGTTCCTATAAGGTTCAGCGACTGCCTCAGTACGTTTTCTATGGACTGGTCGGCAACGTTTTTATCATAGGCAGCCAATGTCAGCACACTTTTAGTCATGGAATTCATAATATCTCCGCTGGGCGCCTTCATTATTACGTCTCTCACGAAGTTTGTCGGCAGTGTTCTGCTTTCTCCAAGAACGGTTTTGAACTCCTCAAACTCGTCTTTATTGGGAAGCTTACCGAAAATAAGCAGGTATGAAGCCTCTTCAAAGCCGAATTTTTTCTGCGATAGGTTCTTTACAAGGTCAATCACGTTATATCCCCTGTACCACAGCTTGCCGTCGCAGGGAACCTTTTTGCCGTCAACCTTCTTAAATGATTCAATTTTAGATATATTTGTAAGGCCGGTGAGAACACCGTTTCCGTTTATGTCTCTAAGTCCCCTCTGCACTCCAAGCTCATCAAATTCCTCTTCTGGTATATAGTCCGCCTGTCTGCATACATCACCATATTTCAAAGTGAAATTTATCACGTTTTCTTTGTCTGCC
>JAJQDF010000272.1 GCA_021202325.1 Clostridiales bacterium
TTATTGGCTCCATCGGAAGTGAATTCCGATGGAGTTTTCTGCTTTCTGTAGGAAAGATTGAGATTTAGATAAAATTTAAGAAATAAGCTCTTTAAGGTAATTTAGATGGATAGCAGTCATCGCCTGAGAATTCATTTCCAAAGGTGTCAAATCAGTGGAAAATGACAATGAAATCCTACAGAATTTCATCGTAAATTTTTTCTGCTACCCAGCTTCTCGTAGCATTACTCGAATCACCGGTGTAGTCCGCCGGTACAATGCCGTTAAAAATATCAAGCATTCTCTCAAACTGCTCTTCGGTCAAATAATCCTCAGGGCCGTATGTTGTGTCGTCATAGCCCACAACAATGCTGTTTTCGTAGCACCAAGCCACCGCCTCGGCATACCATGTGTCGCTGGTTACATCGAGGAACGGTGCAACATCGCCCGGTGTCGGATTGCCTGCCATGTTCCATATTATCTGAGCAGCCATAGCCCTTGTCAAATGCATATCCGGGCCGAAAAGTCCATCGGCGATACCGACCATGTAACCCTTTTCGTAGGCACTCTTTACGGCCTCATAATAGGAAGCCGAAGTGCTGACATCGGTAAATATGCTTTCCTCTATGCTTCCGATTATAGGCGTGTCGTCTGCTGTGTCAGTCGTTGTACTTGAGCTTGTCTTTTCCTCAAGGGAGTAGGACGAGTGCGAGCGTGAACTCGAACTGCTCGAACTGCTTGAAGTCGTAGAGTATCCTATTGCATAAAGCGAGAACTTACTTGCAAAGATATGAATCATGCCGTTGGTCTCATCCAGATAGAATGTACTCTCGGTAGGGTTATCACTTCTGCCGCTCGTAGATGTAAGCACCTCTGCGGAGCTATCGTGATAACGGTAAACCGTTATATCATTTTTGCCGGAGAAATCGTAGGGAACTACAATTTCAAGAACAGTTTTTGTTTTTGTTACATTAGTTTTGTTATCTCCAATAGTCTTAGTCACATCAAATTGTATGAAATTGAAATACTGACTATCGGCAATATTCTTAATTGCCTGCTGTGTTGTATCTGAGGAATTTTCTGTTTGAGATTCAACTGTCATAGCAACAGTAACATGAGTACCATCAGTAATTCCATCAGCATCAGCCACGGCCTGTGCTTCATCGTTAAGACCGCCTACAACTATCAAATGAGCATCCACATCTCCATCGGCACTGGTGTCGCTTACAGTCAGCTCGGAATTTACATTAATATCAGACAATTTAATAGTCTTGCCGGTATCATTGCTGTTTGTAATCTCTTCAAGAACAGTAACCGTCTGAGATGTTCCATTTTCTGTTCTCTGTGCTACTAAGTTATACAAACCTGCCGAAACTCCTGAGAAGCTGAAAGCTCCTGTACTGTCAGTCTTGGTTTTGAGTATTACATCATTACCCTGCTGTAAAGTAATATCTATACCTGAAAGCGCATTGCCGCTCTTATCGGTTACCGTTCCGCTTATCTCATACACCGTCTCTCCGCTCCACTTTGCGTAAAGCGTAATATCAGATGTTACCGTGTTGGTGTTAAAAGTCCACTGCTCCGTACATTCAGAATTGGAATACCATCCGGCAAAGTTATAGCCGCTTTTTGTCGGTGTGGCCGGCTGCGTTGCCTTCGAACCTTCAGCCACAATCTGTGAATCTATTGTGCCGCCTCCATTGGTATCAAATGTCATAGTATAGAAACTAAGCTCATCACTTATTGCTGTACCGCTGTTGCTGTAATTTCCCTCTCCAACTGCCGTAACCTTAAATGTATAGCTTCTTGCTTCGGTAATAATGAAGGTATAGCTTGTATCCGTTGTTGTAACCGAATTGCCCTCAGCTGTGCCGTCCTTATAGAGCTGTACGGAATAGCTGCTTGCATTTGCTACACTATCCCATGTTGCTGTACTGTCATTCCATGCAAGACCTGTCGGTGTAGCAAGCTGTGCGGCAGTAATAGCAAAGCTAACTTTGGCTGTCGCCCCGCCAACGGTAATTTGTGCGGTGTATGTTCCGACATTCACCACGTTGTCTGCATCAACCGCAGAGCTAGATGAATTCTGATATGTCACAGTTAGCGTACCACCAAGCCAGTCAGTATCATAAGCAACTGTTGCAGCCTTGGCATTACCGTCATACACGAGGTCAGTCGGTGCCGAAATAGTAGCCATAGCACTATAATCGCAGTTATCGCACTTTTCAGTTATGGTGTCTTCATCAGCTGTGTATGTCAGGCTGTGACCTGTAGCCAAAGAAATAATAGTATATTCGTCACTTGTTTCAGAGTTTTTATAAGTTGCATATCCGTTTTCGATACAAGTAGCATCTTTATTAGTTGTTAACACATATTCTCCAGCCATATTCCATGTTTGTGTATCTCTACTATTCCTTGTAGCACCTGAACTCATATAATACTTTCCGCTGTCTGTTTCGCCATATCCTGCACCGATAATGCTTCCGTCTCCGGTAGCCGTTACATCGGCATCATCAAGAATACGGATAATGCCGCTCATGGCACCATCTCGTCCGGTGCCTATACCTGCGCCATAGCCACCTGAAGTGCCGCTTACTTCGCCGCCGGTTATCGTGATATCACCGCTCATATCTCCGCCATCTCCGGTGCCAATGCCTGCACCGTTTCCATTTGAAGTGCCGCTTACTGTGCCATCGGTTATCGTGATATAACCACTCATATCTCCTTCTTCTCCGGTGCCGATGCCTGCTCCCCATGCACCTGAAGTGCCGCTTACTTCACCGCCGATTATCGTAATATAACCACTCATTGCTCCGATATTTCCAGTGCCGATGCCTGCGCCACTAGATGTTGAAGTACCGGTTACTGTGCCGCCGGTTATTATAATATTGCCAGAGAGAGTGCTTGTATAGCCTGCGCCGATGCCTGCGCCAGAACCCGAAGTGCCACTTACTTCGCCGCCGGTTATTATAATATTGCCAGAGAGGGTGCTTTCGGAACCGGTACCTATACCTGCACCAGTGCCGTCGCCTCCAGTACCTATTACTGTGCCGCCGGTTATTATAATATTGCCGGAAAGTTCTCCATTATAGCCGGTACCTATGCCTGCACTGCTGCCGCCTCCAGTAACTGTTACTGTGCCGCCGGTTATTGTAATACTACCGGAAAGCTTACCATAAGCTCCGGAACCTATGCCTGCGCCAAAGCCACTTCCCGTAGAATTAACAGTTCCGTTTTCAATTGTTATACTGCCTGACATTTCTTCATTAGAATTACTGCCGATACCGGCTGTACCGGATACACCGGAACCGCCGGCGGTTACGGTAATGGAATCACTGGTTGATGACGCATTTATCGTCAAATTTCCGCTTGAAACATGGATGCCCGCTGAGTCACCGCTTGTAACAATGTTGGTGCCTGAAACCGTAATTACCGCTGTGCTATCACCAATCTCAATGCCTGAACCGGTTGATGTACTGATGTTGACATTCTCTAGAGTAAATTCTGCTTTACCGCTGACAGTGATGTTGTTTTCTGTTGCGGTGTCAGAATCCCTATTTGTAATTACAACACTCGTACATGAAGTTGTGCTTCCGCCCTGTGTTACACTGTAGCCTCCTGAACTGTCAGATGTGATAGTGACAGAGCCATCCTCTAGGTAAAATGTTCCTGTAGCTGCCAGTGCCACCGCCGGCATTATCCCTACACAAAGTGTCAGTGCCAAAAACAAGCTTATAATTTTTCTCCTCATATTAATATCCCCTCCTTATATCTGTTTAAACGCAAAAAGGCACAGTCGTTCTATTGCAAAGCAATAGAATGACTGCGCCAAAAATCGATTTATTATATTCCGGGCTGCAAAATTGGACGGAGCTATTCTGTCTGTCTGTCTGTCTGTCTGTCTGTCTGTCTGTCTGTCTGTCTGTCAACAATTATCGGGCTCAATCTCATTTTGTCAACCCCCTAATTACTATTCACTACTTACTAAACTTCCCTGCCGCCCTGTCGTATGCCGGCGTAGGTATGCCGTACTGCTTTCCGAGGCGGACTATGTCGAATATAAGCGTATCTATCTCCGAGGACTTGCCGGCCTCCAAATCCCTCTGGAGGGATGTCTTTATGTCACCGCCGAAGCCGTCAATGCTGTCCATGTCCTCCTCAAAAAGGGTTGCGCTCATGTTTACGCCCATGGCCTTGCCGACCTCTATTATTTCTCTGACAAGGGACTTATAGAACTCCCTAATCTCGCCATCCTGGTGGATTGCTCCGGCGCTTATGTCATAGTAAGCTCCCGTTGCGGCAAAGGCCGATATGAACGAGAACTTTTTGAATGAATCCCTCAGAATGTCGTCTGAAATTCCGGCTGTGATTCCTGCGGATTTAAGGTCAGCCTCAACCTGTTCCATGAGGCCGGGCTTTACATTCTCGCCATAGGGATTGCCGAAAAACAGCTTGAACACGTTTCCTGCCTGGCAAACCTCGCCGGGTGATTTTATAAATGCGCTGATGTATATACAGCCCTCCATGAACTTAACTTCGGGAAGGCTTTCCTTAAGCCTTGCTCCGGTTTTGAACATATTGAGAATAGGAATAACGATAGTATCCTCATGGGAGGCCGCTTTTATTGCCGGCACAATCTCGTCCAGGGAATAGCTCTTTACGCATACAAAAATAACATCGTATTTTTCCTGAATATCCTTGCCTTCAAAGGCCTTGGCGTCCTTAATCTCAATCCTGCCCTGTATACCGGAATCAAGCACAAGTCCGTTTTTATTGATAGCCTCCAAATGGGCACCTCTGGCCACGAAGGAAAGATCTTTTCCGGCAGCCGCCAACAATCCGCCTACAGCCGCACCTGTTCCGCCTGTGCCGATAACTAAATATTTCATTTTTCCCGCCTCCTTAATAAACAAGCTGCTCCCCAAAACAGAGAGCAGTCGAATAAACCAAGTTATTATTTTTTACGTCTGAGGAAACTGGGGATTTCGATATCGAGATCGACCTTTTCTCCGTCGTTGTCGATATATGAAACCACGTCGGGCTGAGAAGCGGGCTTATCCTCTTTTTCAGCAGGTTTTTCCTCAGAGGCTTTTGCTTCGGGCTTAGGCTCTGCCTTTTTGTCCGGGGCTGCCTGAATTGTGCTGTCGGCATCGAGGCCGGTAGCGATAACTGTAACGATAACCTTGTCGTCAAGCTCTTCGTTGAGAGTAGTACCGAATATGATTTCAGCATCGGGATCGATGGATTCGGAAATAAGGCTTGCAGCCTCACCGGCCTCAAGCAAACCGAGGTTAGCATCTCCGCAGATGTTGATAAGAACATATTTAGCTCCGGCAATAGTAGTCTCAAGCAGAGAGCTGGAGATAGCAGCTTTTGCGGCCATTTCTGCCTTGTTTTCGCCTGTTCCGATACCGATTCCCATATGGGCAATACCCTTATCGGACATAATTGTTCTAACATCGGCGAAGTCAAGGTTAATGATTCCGGGGCTTGAAATAAGGTCAGTAATACCCGAAACGCCCTGTCTTAATATTTCATCGGCCTTTCTGAAAGCCTCAATCATAGTTGTCTTTTTATCGATAACACTCAAAAGCTTCTGATTTGGAATGATAACGAGTGTATCTACGTTCTTTTTAAGTTCGGCAATACCCTTTTCGGCATTGGACATTCTCTTTTTGCCCTCGAAGAAGAAAGGTTTTGTAACAACGCCTACTGTAAGCTTGCCCATTTCCTTAGCAATTCCTGCAACCTTGGGAGCAGCGCCTGTTCCAGTTCCGCCGCCCATACCGGCTGTAACAAATACCATATCGGCATCCTTAAATGCGTTTGAGATTTCCTCTCTTGTTTCGTCAACGCTCTTCTCACCAACCTCCGGATTTCCGCCGGCGCCGAGACCTCTTGTGAGCTTCTCGCCGATCTGAATTTTTGTCTGCGCCAAAGATCTGTCCAGCTGCTGTTTATCTGTATTAATGGAGATGAAGTCAACTCCCGTCATGTTGTCAGCAATCATTCTGTCAACGGCATTGTTTCCGCCGCCGCCTACGCCTACGACCTTTATCTGCGCAACATTAGTATTATTCATATCAAATTCTATTCCGGCCATTGTAATCCTCCTAAACTTTCTCCCGTATATGTAAAGATTTTATTTTTAAGCAGTCATTTTATAATCGACGGGTTTAAACAACACACTAACCCATCTTTAATCACTCATATTACATTGTATAATGTTTTCGCTCAATATTCAATAAAAAATTTATTTTTTTAAAAAATTTTAAAGAAAAAATTTTCCAATCACGTTGAATACTTAAAAATAATGGTCTTATCAAGATCTTGGAGGTCAAGGGTTCCCCTGTCTCCGTCGGGAATTTCCAATATGGCCTCGGCCATGGTTTTTATCTTTTCTTCCATTCTTGTTGTGTCGCCGAGCAAAACCTTTATGTTGTCCACATAGGCATAGATGTTGTCCTCGTCGGCCACATTTATAGTAACATCCTTATCCAGCACATCATATTTTGACATAGCACGGGAAATAATAAGCGCCGCACTGAAGGCATCCTCGTTTTCAACCGGGATTATCTCCCCTTGGGTGAACGTGCTGAACTTTAGGCCTTCTATAATAGGAAGGTTCTCCTCGGTTTCGGTTTTAATATCAATTACTCTGCCGTCTTTATCAATATAAAGGTAGCTGTTCAAATATGATATATAGCCGTAAATTTTGTTTTCGTCCACGGTAATAATCATAGTGTCCGGCATTTTAAACGTAATTTCCGCCGAAGAAATATATTTGTCGTTTGCAAGGGTTTTTTCGGCCTTGGTCTTATTGAAGAATACACCGTTGTCGCCGACAGAAAGCCCAATCATTGAGCAAATCTCATCCGTTGTGAAATAATTCAGCTCGTTTATCTCTATATTATTTACGGAAAACACCGGCGATGCCAGAAGTATGACTACTGCTCCGGCAATAACCAAAAGGGTAAGTATTACGTTTTTAAGGCGAAATTTTGACCTTTGTTTTTTAGTACGTTTGCGGTCACCCCTCTGTTTCTCGTCCTCTATGGGTTCGAAACCTTCATCATCGAAGTCATCATCATCAAATTCTTCGTCTTCGTCATATTCATCTTCATTGTAGTAAGTATCTTCCGCTTTTCTGTTTTTATCGAACTCAAACAGAATCTCGTGTATATCGTCATCCGATACTTCGGGATTTTCAAATTCAGAATCGTTATTAAGATTTTCATCCTCATCAAATGAGAAGCGTATTTCCTTCATTTTATATCACCTGATTTCACAGTTTACCCAGTTAATATAGTATAGCTATAAAGTGATGTGCCTGTCAATAAAATAAGTTTTCACTCACCCATTTATAATTTTCTCATATTATATAGCATAGAAATTATGGGAGGCATTAAAAATGTCATCATGCTGTGAATCTGTATTAAGCAATTCCGTGCAGTCTAGCTCCGTTACAGAAGATTGTATCATCGCCTATAAAATTTTTGACCAGTGCCGCAAGCAGATATGCTTAACGCCCTGTATCCTTGGCCCGGCTCGTTTAGCGAGGAACTCTGCATCCTGCAGCGACATCATGCAGGAAGGCGACATAATTGTACCTCCGGTGAACGCCGCCTCGGTAACTATGGACGATCTTACGCTTTATAAAATTCTCATTACCAAAAAGAGACCTAATGTTTTCAGAACCGGATATTGGGATGTTGAAATCAAATTTGTATTCTGCTACACACTTACGTTCCGTGACTCGGAATGCTGCTGTATTACAAGCAAAAAGGCAACCAGCATTTACACTACCCAGCTTACACTGTTCGGCTCTGTCGGAAATGACACCGCCATGACCACCGACCTTGTAATTGCCGACGGAATATCCACATCATCAGGCCCCTTTGTTTCTGTAGAAGCCAAGGCCGCCGGACTTGCCGCCGAACTTAAGCTCACGCCCAAATGCAATTGCGGCTGCGGAAGCGACGACAACACCGAAATTCCCACTGCCGTATGCGTAACCATAGGATTGTTTGCCGTCATCCGGCTTTTCCGGCCCGTGAATATGCTTGTGAGAAGCTACGGATGCTGTGTTCCTGAGGAATGTACCGGTGCGGAAAGCGCCACAAACGTATGCGATTTCTTCAATAGCCTGTCCTTCCCTTCCGATATGTTCTGCCCGCCGACTCTCAGCGAGCTGGAAGGCAGCTACAGCGATGAGTGATAGTACAGCAACTTCAAAAGCGGTCCTCTCGGGCCGCTTTCTAAATTACGTTTATTCCTTAAGTTTCATGAAGTCCATGGTGACGTATGCATAGCCGTTGGATGAGCTTACGCTGATGCCGATTCCTACATTGTCCATATAATCAGAAAGTAGATTGCTTCGGCTTCCTGCACTTGTCATCAGGTGGATGCTTGCTTGTCGCTGACCGTATGGGATGCGTAAGCAAGGCGCAGGAGCGGCTTCCACGTTATTCCTTGAGTTTCATGAAATCCATAGTGACATATGCATAGCCGTTGGATGAACTTACGCTTATGCCGATTCCTACATTATCCATGTAGTCAGAGAGAAGGTTGCTTCGGCTTCCGGCGCTTGACATCCACTCCTTGTAAACATCAACTATAGTTCCCTTTATGGTGGCTATGTTTTCCGAAGCCATAAGATAATCCAAATTCTTATTGCTAAACCTGTCAAAGGGAGTCGAGCCGTCCCTATTGGTATAGTCCAAATAGTTCCAGTAGCCCATGCTCATCGAGTGAAGCTTAGCTATTGATGTCAGCTGTTTGTTTATTATAAATGTAGAAAGACTATGCTTTGCCCTTTCCGCACTTATTATATCATAGAGCAAATCAATATCGCCGCTAACCGACGATGAATTCATATTATGTCTAAGCTCCTGGCTGTCAGATGCCGCATAAACATAGCTTATTCTGTTATCGCCGGAAAATGCGCCTATCTCAACTATTCCGTAGCCGTCCGAATACTGAGCCGTACTACCGTCAATGGAAGCCCTTGCGCCAAAATCAATTTCTGAAACCGAATCACCCGATGAAATTCCTCTATAGCTGAATGAGCTTCCGTTGGAGAATATCTCCTCCGCACAGCCATCTCTGAATCCAATATACATAAAGTTATCCAAATCGCTGTTATAAACCCATATTGTCATATCACCGGAAGTATCTTCGAATGTATAGCTTAGCTCTCCGAAGGATGCCTTAATTTTCTCTTCGGTATCGCCTATGCACAAATCTATGCCGTTTATATTTATTTTGGAAAGCATGAGCTGATAGTATGCTTCCACAAGCATAGAGGCGGCCTGTTCATATGTAATATATGACTGCGGATAGAAATATCCGCCGTATCCCTTCACAACTCCTATGTCGGTAAGATAGCTTATGTAATCCAGATATTCATCGGACATACCCGACCTGTCCCTATAGGTCAGCGAATAGTCCTTTTCAGGCTCAATTACATTGGCTCGGCAGGCTATAATGGCATTCACCAGTATTTTGCACGCCTCTTCCCTCGTTACATAGTAATCCGGGGCAAATGTCACATCGCCTATTCCCTCTATTATTCCGTTTTCATAACAGAAAATAACTTCATTGGCATCGCAATCATAGAAAGGACTTTGGGAAAGTGTAATTCCTGTACCGCCGGTTGAAGCTCTGTAAAATCTAACAATAAGTCTGCAAAGCTCTTTTCTTGTAACCACAGCACTCTTGTCAGTATCCTCGGTTATAATTCCAAGCTGCTCGGCCGCAGTCATAGTATCGGTAACCGACGAGCTTAAAAGGAAGGGATTGACAGTATCGTCAGAAGCATATGCAAAGGCTGATACCGCAAACGAAAGAGTCATGGTCACAGCCAGTACAATTGCCGCTGTTTTTCTTAAAATTTTCATATTGCACCTCGATGTTCGGAAGTAC
>JAJQDF010000196.1 GCA_021202325.1 Clostridiales bacterium
ATACTAATTTTATAGAAGGAGAGAATCAAAATGAAAGAAAAAATAGTACTTGCGTATTCAGGTGGACTTGACACATCCGTTATCATCCCTTGGCTTAAAGAAAACTATGACGATGCCGAAGTAATCGCTGTTTGCGGTGACGTTGGCCAGGGCAAAGAGACAGACGGTCTTGAGGAGAAGGCTCTTAAAACAGGCGCAAGCAAGCTTTACATAGAGGACCTTACAGAGGAATTCATCACAGATGCAATTTTCCCCTGCGTTAAGGCTAACGCCGTTTACGAGGGCAAATATCTTCTCGGAACATCAATGGCAAGACCTATTATCGCAAAGAGACTTGTTGAAATCGCCCGTAAGGAAGGCGCTACAGCTATCTGCCACGGCGCAACAGGAAAAGGAAACGACCAGGTTCGTTTTGAGCTTACAATAAAGGCTCTCGCTCCCGACCTGAAAATCATTGCTCCTTGGAGACTTGACACATGGAAGATGGAATCCCGTGAGGATGAGGTTAAATATCTCGAAGAGAGAGGAATCCCTGCTCCCGTTAAAAAAGGCGACAGCTACAGCCGTGACCGCAACATCTGGCATTTAAGCCATGAAGGTCTTGAGCTTGAGGATCCCGCTAATGAGCCCAACTATGAGCACCTTCTCCAGCTTGGCGTTTCTCCCGAAAAGGCTCCCGACAAACCGGCTTATGTTACACTTGGCTTTGAAAAGGGTATCTGCACAGAGCTCAACGGACAAAAGATCGGCCCCGTTGAACTTCTTAAGGAGCTCAACAAGATTGGCGGAGAAAACGGCGTAGGCATTGCCGATATATGCGAAAACCGTGTAGTTGGTATGAAATCAAGAGGCGTATACGAGACACCCGGCGGAGCTATCCTTATGTATGCTCACAGAGAGCTTGAGTATCTCACACTTGACAAAAAGACACAGGCATTCAACGAGGTTGCTTCAAACAAATTCACAGAGCTTGTATACAGCGGCGAATGGTACACACCTCTCCGTGAGGCTCTTTCAGCATATTTTGACAGCGTAAACGAAACAACAACAGGAACAGTTAAGCTCAAACTCTACAAGGGCAACATCATTCCTGCAGGAACAACATCACCCTATTCATTATACAATGAATCAATCGCAAGCTTCACAACAGGCGAGCTTTACAACCATAAAGACGCTGACGGCTTCATCAACCTCTTCGGCCTTCCTCTTAAGGTTCGTGCCATGATGATGCAGAACGTTGAAAAAAATAAGTAAGGAGCAATCAGTATGAAACTTTGGGGCGGACGCTTCACTAAATCCACAGACAGCTTCACCGACCACTTCCATTCGTCCATATCCTTTGACCAGAGAATGTACAAGGAAGACATCACAGGAAGTATTGCCCATGCCGGAATGCTCGGCAGACAGGGCATTATATCTATGGAGGATGCGGAGCTTATACAAAAAACGCTTAAGGAAATCCTTGAGGATATAGAAAACGGCAAGGTCGTATTTGATGAAAAGGCCGAGGACATTCATATGAACGTCGAAACCATACTCATCGAGCGTATCGGCGATGTGGGCAAAAGACTGCACACCGGCAGGAGCCGCAACGACCAGGTTGCCCTTGACATAAGGATGTACAGCAAAACTCAGATAAAGGATATAAACGCTCTGCTCTTGGAGCTTATAGAAACTCTGAACAAAATTGCCGAGGAAAACACAAGGACAATCATGCCGGGATATACCCATCTGCAGAGGGCGCAGCCTATAACCCTTGCCCATCATATGCTGGCATACTGCGAAATGTTCAAGAGGGATATTGCCAGACTCGATGACGCCTACGGACGCACAAACGTAATGCCCTTGGGTTCGGGAGCATTGGCTTCCACAACATACCCCCTGGACAGACAGTCTGTATGCGAGGAGCTGGGCTTTGACAGCATAACTCTGGACAGCCTTGACGGAGTTTCCGACAGAGATTTCTGCGTAGAGATACTGTCTGCTCTGTCAATCATAATGATGCATTTGAGCCGCTTCTGCGAGGAAATAGTACTTTGGAGCAGCCACGAATTCAAGTTTGTTGAGCTTGACGATGCATACTCCACAGGCTCGAGCATTATGCCCCAGAAAAAGAACCCCGATATGGCTGAGCTTATCAGGGGCAAGACCGGCCGAGTTTACGGTCATCTTATGGGAACACTAACAATGCTCAAGGGACTGCCCCTTGCCTACAACAAGGATATGCAGGAGGACAAGGAAGCTTTATTCGATGCCGTTGACACAGTAAAGATGTGCCTCCCCGTATTCACAAACATGATTAAGACGGCTGTTTTCAACACCGCCAACATGTACAATGCGGCCAAGGGCGGATTCACCAACGCCACCGATGCGGCCGACTGGCTGGTTAAGCAGGGAATGCCCTTCCGAGATGCCCATGCCGTTATAGGACAGCTGGTGCTCTACTGCATAAACAACAACACTTCCATCGAGGATTTATCCCTCGATGAGCTGAGAGCAATCTCACCGGTGTTTGACGAGAGCGTTTACGAAGCCATTTCCGTTGAAAAATGCGTTGAGGCAAGAAATGTCCCCGGAGGTCCTTCACCGGAATACATCAAAGCTCTGATTGAAACGAATAAAAAATACCTGGCCGAGAAAAAATAACCACACCGGCGCAGGTGGTCATATAAGCATTAAACGCGGGAAGTCATAGCACAATGGCTTCCCAATTTTTATACACTAAGTGCATAAGCTGTCTCAATTTTTAAGCAAAGCCATTGCCAAATATAAACTTTTTTGTTATAATAACGTCCTTCGGCTATATACTAAAAACAAATGAAAGGCAGAGATCAAATTGGAAAAACAATTGGAAGGAAAAATTGCTGTAATTACCGGCGGAACAAGAGGAATAGGCTTCGCCGCAGTCAAAGCTTTTCTGGAAGAAGGTGCATCGGTCATATTATGCGGCTCCCGTCCCGAAACAGTGGAAAAGGCACTCTCAGAATTAAAGGAAAAGAACCCCAATGCACAGGTTGACGACATTTGTCCCAAGCTGGAAAGCTACGATTCTGTAAAATCGGCCTTCGATGAAGTCATTGCAAAATACGGCCATATCGACATACTTGTAAACAATGCCGGTATGTCAGACAGCACGCCGTTTACAGAATACACAGAGGAAACCTTCGACAAGGTTGCTAACCTCAATATTAAGGGCGTATACAATTGCACCCGTGCCGTGACAGACACTATGGTTAATGCCGGCAGCGGCGTTATACTCAACATATCGTCAATAGTCAGCATATGCGGTCAGGCATCAGGCGTGGCATACCCCACATCTAAGTTTGCCGTAAACGGCTTCACCCTCTCCCTTGCCGGAGAGCTTGGCCCCAAGGGAATAAGAGTAAACGCTGTCGCCCCCGGCATAATAGACACCGACATGATGAGAGCCATACCCAAAGAGGTAATAGATCCCCTTATTGCAAGAATACCTCTCCAGAGGCTTGGACAGCCCGAGGATATTGCCAACGCCCTCGTTTTTCTTGCGTCGGATAAGGCTTCATATATCACCGGCGTTGTGCTCAGCGTAGACGGCATGGCCAAAGTTTAATATCGTATAAGTATAAAAATTCAGTATATAATAAAAGCTCCTGCCGCATTTGGCAAGAGCTTTTTTAAATTCTATCTTCTTTGCATATTCAATTAAGCTTTGAATTTCTTAACTTCCTCTGTAAGTACGGGAACAACCTCAAGAAGGTTTCCAACTATACCAACATTGGCGATATCAAATATAGCTGCATCCTCATCCTTATTGATGGCTACGATATAGTCTGCGCCTGTAATACCGGCAACGTGCTGTGTAGCACCTGAAATACCGCAAGCGATATAAAGCTTGGGAGCAACGCTCTTTCCTGACTGTCCAATCTGATATGCTCTTGAAATCCAGCCGGCCTCGATGGGTGCTCTTGTTGCACCGATAACTCCGCCGAGAGCATCTGCAAGCTCTTTAAGGATAGCGAAGTTTTCAGCATTGCCGACTCCGCGTCCGCCTGCAACGATGATGTCAGCCTCTTCAAGGTTAACGTCCTCTGAGATTTCCTTTACGATATCGGCTACCTTTGTCTTGATGGCATCAGCAGGGCACTCGATTGCTTCGTTGATTATCTCGCCGGCTTTTGACTCGTCGGGCTCAGCCTTTTTGAATGCACCTGAACGAAGAAGAGCAAACTCTATTTCGCTTTCGCAGACATCGTCATTGAGAACAGCTCCGGCATAAACGGGACTTGTGTAAACAATTTTATCATCAGCTACAGCAATTGAAGCTACGTTTGTAACAACGCCTGAACCGAATTTAGCAGCTGTCTTGGGAGCAAGATCCTTACCGTCAGCTGTTGCGCCTACAAAAACAGCCTTAGGAGCGTATTTCTTTACAAGCTCAGTGAGAGCGTTTGCGTAAACATCTGTGTTATATACTTCATATTAAGCGCCTTCTACAGCAACGGCCTTGTCAGTACCAAAGGCGATAGCCTGTTTAGCGGCTCCCTGTACATCCTTACCGATAACAGCGGCGATAACCTCTCCGCCTTCAGCAGCTGTCTTAGCGGCTGAAAGGATTTCAAGACCTACGTTTTTAGCCTTTCCTTCTGCGGCCTCAACATATACTAATATATTCTTCATCTTAAAAGTTCCTCCTCCCGATTATAATACTTTAGCGTCAACAAGCATTGAGAATGCCTTAAGAGCTGATTCTTCGTTGGTTTCCTCTTTGATTTTAACGCCTGCAGTCTTTTTGGCAGGAGCATAAACCTTAATAGTCTTAACCGAAGGAGCAGCGCTTGCGCCGGCGGCAACAACGGGAATTTTTTTCTTTCTTGCAGCCATTTTACTCTTCATTGTAGGGTATCTGGGCTCATAATCGGGCTTGATAATACCAAGAACACAGGGAACGCCGATCTCAACCATGTTGTAGCCTTCCTCTGTCTCTTTCTTTACAGCGAGTCCGTCATCCTTGGGATCGAATCCGATAACGTCAACAACCTCGCCGTATCCGAGCTTTTCTGAAACAAGCTGGCTTACAACTCCGCAGGCATAGTCTGTGGACTCTTTGCCGCAGCATACTATGTCGAACTGTTTGCCTCTTGTCTCTTCAAGCTTTTTAACTGCGGCAGCAATAACCTCAGCTGTAGCAAGGGCATCAGCGCCTTCGATAACGTCGCTGATAATATAGGCCTCATCGGCACCAACAGCAAGGCAGTTCTTCATTGTGTCCTTAACGTTGTCTCCGCCGATGGACATAACTGTAACAGTTCCGCCGTTGGCCTCTTTGTATCTGGCAGCCATCTCAAGGGCATAGCCATCAAAGGGATTGATAACAGGCGCAATTTTCTCGATGTCAGGCATACCCGAAGCGTTTAATTTAACTTCCACTTCCGAATCGGGAACCTGTTTTACGCAAACTAAAATTTCCATTTAGAAATTCCTCCTTAGAAAAAAATTATATATCCCCAGCGGGGACATCCTTTAAGGAGACTTTATCAAAGTTTCCTCCATTTGTCAACACAAGCGGCAAAGCCGCTTAAGCAAAAATCCTTGAGGGATTTTTGCTTGTTTTTGGAAGTAACTGCAAAAGTTCCTGTAGAAACTTTTATAGTTACATCGGTTATATTCATGGTTTTGACGGTGTCGGAAATGAATTCCTCCACCATTCGCTGTCTTTGTCGGCAAAACTAAGCTTTGCACAAAATTTAAATTAATCGTTTTCAGGTAACTATTTTGTATAGCAGACACCGCCTGAGGAATTCACTTCCGAAGGTGTCAAGCGACTAAAATTAGCCTAATGCAAACGGAAAAGTTTCTCCCGGAACTTTTCCGTTTGCCTCCGCCCAAGATGAAATCGCAGATTTCATCTTATATTTTTAGAATTTTCCAAGCAGATGATTAGCAATAACAACTCTCTGTATCTCGTTTGTTCCTTCAAATATCTGGAATATCTTGGCGTCTCTTAAGAGCTTTTCAACGGGGTATTCTCTTGAATATCCATATCCGCCGAATAACTGTATTCCTTCAGTAGCACACTCTACTGCGATATCGCCGGCATAGCATTTAGCCATAGCCGCCTCTTTGCCGTAGGGCATTCCAAGCTCATAAAGTCTGTGTGCATGTGCTACAAGCTGACGTGCACATTCAATCTTAATTGCCATATCGGCCATCTTGAACTGGAGAGCCTGATTCTTAGCTACAGGTCTGCCGAACTGCTGTCTTGTCTTTGTATAAGCAATGCCTTCGTCAAGTGCTCTCTGAGCAATACCAACGCCAAGGCCGCCTACAAACATTCTGGCAAGGTCAAGAGTCTTCATTGCTGTGGCAAAGCCTGTTCCCTCAGCGCCGAGGATCTGGTCTGCAGGGATTCTGCAGTCCTCAAGAACTATGTCAGATGTTATAGATGTTCTGATACCCATCTTATTTTCATGGTTTGTTGTGCTGAGTCCGGGTGTGCCTTTGTAAATAACAAATGCACTCATTCCCTTAACGCCCTTTGTCTTGTCTGTAAGAGCTGTAACGATGTAGAAATCAGCAACAGGTGCGTTTGTAATAAAGCATTTTCTTCCGTTAAGAACATATTCGTCTCCGTCTCTTACGGCTGTTGTCTTTCCTGCGCCGGGGTCTGAACCCGCATTGGGCTCTGTAAGTCCGAATGCACCCAAGCTGCCTTCCATAACCATATCGCAGCATTTCTGTTTCTGTTCTTCGCTGCCTGCGATAAGTACAGGCTTAAGAGCAAGGTTGCTTGCGGCGATTGTGCAGGCAAAGCCGGCATCGGCCCATGCCATTTCCTCATACATGGCAAGAATTGTTTCTCCGGGTATTCCAAGTCCGCCGTATTCTTCGGGAACCTCAAGCATCTGGTAGCCAAGTTCAATTGCCTTATCGTAAATTTCCTTGGGCCATTCGCCTGAAACATCATATTCCTTGCACTGTTCCTTAACTTCTTTTTCACAGAAATTCTTTACGTCTGCAACCAAAGCACGTCCGTCGTCATCTAAAATATAAGCCATTTTATTTCCTCCCCATTATACATTTTTGTTAGTCTTAGTTGTCCTTGATTTTGTTCTTTATAATTCTTTATAGTTCTTTATATTTTTGGATCAGTCGCATCTTTCGCAAACTTTTCCGGGGTTCAAAATATTGTTCGGATCAAATACCTGTTTGATTCCTCTCATAAGGTTCATCTTTGTCTCGCCGGCAGCCTTCTCAAGGAATTTAACCTTGCTGTGGCCGATACCGTGCTCACCTGAGATTTCTCCGCCCATCTCAATGGCCTTAGCATACATTTCGTCCATGATCTGGTCTGTCTTTCCTGCGAATTCCTCAAGGGACATATCGCCTTCCTTACAAGCATAGATATGAAGGTTTCCGTCGCCTGCATGACCGAATCCTCTTATAGCCATGTGGTATTTGTCCTGAAGTGTGAGAGCCCAGTTGAAGTACTCGGCAATTTTGTCTCTGGGAACAACTACGTCGCACTCGTCAAGCTCGTCTGTAGCAGCCTGGATAGCTTCAAGGAACTGGCTTCTTGCAGCCCATGCATCTCTTATCTTATCCGGTGTGTCAGCTACGAATACGTCAAGGGCTCCGTTCTCAAATACAACCTCGCCTGTCTGCTCGCAAATTTCATCAAGCTGGTCTCTGTTGCTGCCGTCGTAAGTAACAAGAAGGTATGCTCCTGCCTCAACTCCGTCAACTACCTTAGGGAAGTTCTCTTTTTCAAGGTATTTCTCACTCATCTCAACGATGTCTCTGCCCATGAACTCAAGAGCCTGAGGCTGAAGCTTGTTGAGGAAGAAATGAGGTACGCATGAAATAGCCGTTTCGAGATCTTCGAAAGGAATGATTAAGCTTACTGTTTCCTGAGGCTTAGGGATAAGCTTAAGGGTAAGCTCTGTTATTATACCAAGTGTTCCCTCTGAACCGCACATAAGCTGTACGAAACTGTAGCCTGAGCTTGTCTTGGGAACCTTTAAGCCGAATGTTACGATTTCGCCTGTGGGAAGTACAACCTCCATGGCACGAACATAGTCTCTTGTACAGCCGTATTTAACAGCTCTCATACCGCCGGCGTTTGTGGAAACGTTTCCGCCGAGAGTAGCGAATTTCTCACCGGGATCGGGCGGATAGAGAAGTCCCTGCTTTTCTGCATCCTGCGCAAGGTCGTTAAGAAGCACGCCGGGTTCAACTGTAACCGTAAGGTTTCCGAGGTCGTAGCTCTTAATATGGTTCATTCTTACTGTAGATATTACAATTCCGCCCATTTTTGCAACGGCTCCGCCTGCAAGGCCTGTGCCTGCGCCTCTGGGGATAATCGGAATATTTTTCTCATTTGCAAGCTTTACAATTGCTGAAACTTCCTCAGCCGAAGTAACCTCTACAACTGCGTCGGGCAGCTGCTGTCCATAGAATCTCATTTCGTCATGGGCATAGTCTTCATTGATTTCCTCACCTGAAAAAGCTCTTCCGGGTGCAATTACTTTAAGCTGTTCAATGATTTCAGGTGTAACCTTATTGAATTCCATCTTGTTTCCTCCTTAATAAATGAAATAAAATACAGCTCGTTCACATAATATTTACTTTAAAAACTCACTTGCACTGCTGCCGCAGTGCACCACTAAATGAAAGCCTCGATTGCTACGTGCTTTCAGCACTCACGCAATCGTCCGTATTCGCACTCCCCTCATTTTTCTACGAAAAATGGCTACGCTGCTCATACGGTTAGGTTTTCTAATATCCAGACTCCTAGCTATGCAAGCATAGCACAAGTCTGTCTACTGAAAACGCTTTCATAGTATGATACGGACCAACCAATTGTTTGTTAATTAATTATCGGTATGGTGGTCTGACCAGACATGTTAAAAAAATTTTCCTGCGGAATTAATCTAATTTCTGAACATAGTCAAGATGCTCTGACATTCTGTCAACTGCAGCTATGCTGTCTCCACTTAATAGTGCTTCGTAGATTCGTCTGTGCTGCTCATAGATGATAGCACTGGAATCTTCTTCTTTAAGCGCCGCCATTCTGTTGTGTCTTACCGTTTTTTCAAGTATATACTCAACGAGATTGATAGCAACCACAAGCAGACTGTTGCCGGTCAGCTCGAATATCTTTCTGTGAAAAAGAATATCAAGCCTTACGTTTTCCTTACAGTCTCCTCCGGCCTCTTTCATATCGTCAAGTATTTCTTTCAGCTCCGAAAAAAACTCTTCGCTTTCTTTTCTCATCGCCAGATGCTTGATAGTACCTTCCTCAAGTATCTTCCTGAACTCAAGCAGATCCTTTTCCGTTTCCTTGCTGGCAAGGATAACCGGCCACACCATCGACAAGAAGGGCTCAACATTGAAGTCCGACACAATTGAGCCTTCGCCCGGCCGGATTTCGATAATGCCCATAATTTCCATAACCTTAAGTGCTTCTCTTACAGAAGTCCTGCTGACCTCAAGCATTTCGGCCAGAGTCCTTTCGGGAGGAAGCTTATCTCCCTTCTTAAGGCTTCCGTCATGGATAAGATTCACTATCTGTTCAACGATGTTTTTATAAATTTTCTGGGTTTGGACAGTTTTGAGTTCCATGACAACTCCTTTCCACCCGCCCGAAAAATTTTTCGATACATGCCATGATATGGACTTGCTTTGTT
>JAJQDF010000255.1:0-4989 GCA_021202325.1 Clostridiales bacterium
ATACAACTACGACAAATACAAAAGGGGGAATTACCATGATTCAGATTCTTGCAGGTGAAAAAGGACAGGGTAAAACAAAAAGACTCATTGAGATGGCTAATGAGGCTTCCAAAACTATTGATGGAAATGTAGTATTTATTGACGATGACAGCAGACATATGTATGATCTGCACTACGGCATCAGATTTGTAGAAACATCACAATTTAAAATTTGCGACTATGAAGTGTTTATAGGCTTCATATATGGTATTCTTTCTCAGAACGGAGATATTCAGAAAATATTTGTTGACGGTTTAGGCAATATAATCCAGTCTCTCACGCCCGACGACGTGGAGAGCCTCTGTGAAGTACTTGAGAGAATTTCAACCGACTACAGCGTTGATTTCACACTTATCTACAGCTCACCTTTAAGCGGTGTGCCCGAACAGGTAAGAAAGTACCTCGCATAATAAAAGTGAATAAACAACACAGAGGAGCTCATCTGTGTTTTAAGTTAGGCGGGAATCCGAAGGGGTTTCCGCCTATTGGTCATCATAGAAATATTTTTTAACATTGTTTGCAAAAAAGTACATAAAAATATATTGACAGATAAAACTAACTGTGGTAATATTCCATTAAATTCAGAGAACAAAAGTAGTACCTAGTGTACACGGGTTTCAGAGAGCTGCCGTTGGTGCGAGTGCAGTGCCTTAGGTTATTAGGGAATGGATTTGGGAGATGCTTTGGCGAAAGTAATCGAGTAGCTGAGGACGTATACCTGCGTTAAAGGTTAGGATATGTTGGTATCTGACAGAGGCAGACTTAAAAGGTCTGCGAAACGAGGTGGCACCGCGAGTATATTCGTCCTCGATAGGCAAAAGCTTATCGGGGCTTTTTTTATGCAGCTGCCACGCAAATACCGACAGCAAGTTTAAAATCATATATGAAAAAAGGAGAAGAGGAAAATGAAGAAGAATTTAAGAAAAGTATTGGCATTGGCATTATCAGCAGTAGTTGTTATGGGAGCAGCAGCTTGCAGCTCATCTTCCACAACAGAGGAAGAGACAGCAGAGGAAACAACCGAAGAAGAATCAGCAGAAAAGACAGTAATCGGTATCATCCAGATGGCCGACAACGATGCTTTCACAGACATGAGAGAGGGCTTCATTGCTGAAATGAACGCCAACGGATTTGACGACACAAACACAGAGTTCATTTATAAGAACGCACAGAGCGATGCTTCAACTCTTAACACAATCTGCCAGCAGATGGTTACAGACGGCGTAGACCTTGTCTGCACAATCGCTACACCCGCTTCACAGGCTATGGTAAACCTTCAGAGCGACATTCCTGTAGTTTTCGTAGCAGTTTCTAACCCTGTAAACGCCGGCGTTCTCACAACACTTGAAGAGCCCGACATGAACGCAACAGGAACATCAAACCCCATTCCTGTAACAGAAATTATGGAGCTTGCCGCTGAAATCACACCCGATGCTCAGAAGTTCGGTATCCTCTACACATCAGGCGAGGTTAACTCAGTAGACACAGCAAACAAAGCAAAAGAATACATGGATGCAAACGGTATTGAATATGTAGAGATAGCTATCACAAACTCATCAGAGGTTCAGCAGGCAGCTCAGCAGCTTTGCTCAGAGGTTGACGCTATATTCATTCCCAACGATGCAGTAGTACAGAGCGCAATGCCCGTTGTTACAGCAGCCGCCAGAGAAGCAGGCGTAGCAGTTTACGGCAGCTCAGCGGTTATGGTTCAGGAAGGCGCCCTTGCAACAATCGCCATCAGTGACACAGAAATCGGAGCAATCAGTGCAGACATGGCACTTCAGATTCTTGTTGACGGCATGACACCTGCAGAAATCCCTGCACTTGAGGTTCCCGGAACAGAAATAGTTCTCAACAAGACTACTATGGAAGCTCTTGGTATCGAAGTAGAAGAGGCTGACAACATCACATTCATGGAAGATGCAGCCGAGTAATTAAAGGAAATTTAACTTAGAATTTTTGATGGCGGCCTCTTACGGGGCCGCTGTCTGTAATGGAAAGGCAATCTGCTCATAGGGAGGTTACTTTATGACACTGTTTCTTGGTTCTTTGCAGCTTGGACTTCTGTATGGAATACTTGCCATAGGATTATTTATGTCATTTCGAATATTGAATATACCGGATCTTACTACGGAAGGAAGCTTTGTATTCGGGCTTGCCACATCGGCGATAATGGCTGTAAACGGTCATTGTGTTTTAGGCATATTTTTGTCCATTGGAGCCGGAGCTTTGGCCGGAATTGTAACCGGTCTGCTTCAGACTAAATGCAGAATTCATCCCGTGCTTTCGGGAATTATTACCGCCAGCGGACTTTATACCGTCAATCTGGCAGTTATGAAAAACGCCGTAAATATTTCCCTCATCGGAAAAGGTGAAATATTTTCAATGGCTGTAAACGCCATGCCCATGCTCAGCAAGGACGCAGTAAAATGTATAGTTACATTTATATTCGCTGCGGCTGTCAGCGCAATTATAATAGTATTTTTCAAAACCCATTTGGGACTGTGCATAAGAGCCACCGGCGATAATGAGGCCATGGTTTCGTCATCATCCATAAATGTAAACGTAACAAAGGTAGTTTCCCTTGCAATATCAAACGCCTGCGTAGGCTTATCCGGCGGAATACTGGCTCAGTATCAGGGCTTTGCCGATATAAATTCAGGAAGCGGCATACTTGTTGTCGGCCTTGCCTCGGTAATCATCGGCGAAGCGGTTATGGGCAGAAGGGGAGTCACCGTCGGCGTTATTTCCGCCGTTGTGGGCTCTATCATTTATAGATATATTCTGGCCATAGCTACATCAACCCACGTGTTCCCGGCAACCGCCCTCAAGCTTATTTCGGCAGTAATTGTAGCAGTTGCGCTTTCGATACCGACCATAAAGCAGTCCATGGAAGTATCAAGGATTAAAAAGGAGGCCGGTAAAAATGCTTAAAATAACCAACGCAGTAAAAACATTTTCGGCCGGCACCCCCAACGAGCATAAAGCCCTGGACGGACTTTCCATCCACCTTGAAAAGGGCGAATTTGTAACAATTGTCGGCTCAAACGGAGCAGGCAAGTCAACGCTTTTCAATGCCATATGCGGAAACTTCCTTCTGGACAGCGGAAGAATAGAGCTGGAAGGCAAGGACATATCATTCATGAAGGAGCATAAAAGAGCCGCCTTCATTGGCCGTGTTTTCCAGGATCCCATGAAGGGCACAGCCCCCAACATAACCATTGAGGAAAACCTGGCGCTGGCCTTTTCAAGAAGCCGCAGCGGCCCATTGGGCATTGCAGTCAGAAAGTCTGACCGTGACTTCTTTGCCGAGGCTCTCTCTGAGTTCGGCATGGGGCTTGAGGACAGAATGAAAACAAAGGTCGGCCTTCTCTCCGGCGGACAAAGACAGGTAGTTACACTTCTTATGTGTACCCTTGTTACGCCAAAGCTTCTGCTTTTGGACGAGCATACGGCGGCATTGGATCCCGCCACAGCCGAAAAGGTTATGGAGATAACAAACAATATCGTCAATAGAAACAAAATAACAACAATGATGATTACCCATAACATGAATTCGGCATTGAAAACCGGCACCAGAACAATAATGATGGATTCCGGAGAGATAATACTTGATACATCTGGCGAGGAAAGGGACAAGATGACGCTTGACGACCTCCTCAAGATGTATTCCCTGAAAAAGAATAAAGAGTTTGCCAACGATAGAATGCTGCTGAACTAAAAAATCGCGTGTGCATTGAATTTGTACACGCTTTTTAAGTATAATTCTTTTATAATGGTGAAGGCGACGTCAAAAAACTAAAGTGTAGGGGAATTGCCCAAACTTATTCTTACCAATCATTAGATGGTTGTCAAATAATGGAAGTAACGCCGGATAGGAAAGCGGCACATGTGAGCTTACTTAAAAGCGTGGGTATTTTTGCCCACGCTTATCTCTATTCATCACTGCTTGTTACTTGAAGCTCTATCCCCAATTCCTTGGCCAAGGTTTCAACCGTAAATTCCTTGTCGGCTTCAATACCGGTTCCGTGTATTGTATCGCCGTTGGGTGTTTCCCAGGTGAACATGGTCGCTATGTAATAGAAGCCGTTTTTAAGCGGCACAGTGTATTGTCCTATGCCTTTGCCGTAGCTTGTTTCGCCCAGTATAACAACATTGTCGAGGTTGTCTCTCAGGGCGCCTATGAGTATTTCAGAGGCCGAAGCCGTGTTGCCGTCCTGGAGTATTATTATTTTGTCGAAGTCGAATATGGGATCTGACGATGCCTTTGTTGTTTTAGATAAAAACCCGAATGATGCGCTCTCGGTGTATATTACATCGCCTTTTTCCAGGAACATATCGGCTATAGATTGAGCGTTGGAAACATATCCGCCGGGATTGCTCCTCAAGTCTAGTATCAGCGTGCCGTACTGGGATATTTCTTCGGCGTTTTCCTCAACAAAGCTTGCCGACTGCAATGTGAAGTTGGTTATTTGCAGATAGGCCGAATCCTCCGTGAAGGGGAACCATTGACAGCTGCTGCCTATTTCCTGTTCGCTTTCCACCTTGGCGGTATACTGTACCGGAAGATATATATGGGTGTACCTGTCGCCGCTGACCTCGTAGAGCTTGTCGGAAAATATGCTTATAACCGCATCGTCAAAATATGTAAGTATATCGCTGTCTGTCTGCTCCAGCTCCGAATCAATCAGGTCCTGGACACTGTCCTCATAAACATAGCCCTTTGTCATTATGGCCTTGAATACGATATAGTCGTAATTCATGTATATGAAAAACGCCAGTAATCCTGTCACCAATATGAGCAGAACCGAAAGCACGATTATAATCCGTTTCTGCCGTCTGTTCTTTTTATTTAAAGGATTGTTTTCCTCTTCTCTGTCGTCCATAAAAAAGTTGTTGTCATCCATTTAATCACCGCCCTCTTAAGTATACCTAAGTATAACACCATAC
>JAJQDF010000255.1:4999-9642 GCA_021202325.1 Clostridiales bacterium
AAACTTGTTTTTTTGACAAATTAAAAGCCGTGAAAATTTTTTCCACAGCTTATTAAAATATTATTTATTTTCAATCATTTTTTCTATTATGGGCTTCACCGTTTTGTATATGGCCTCAAAAAATACCTCGTATCCCTTTGTGCTTATATGCTCGCCGTCCCATTGGAGAAGGGGAGCAATGCCGTCCTTTCCGGCCTCATTGAATACTTCGTACATATCAATGAGCGGCAGGGAATATTTTTCGGCCTTTTCCTTTATGACATCGTTGTATTTTTCCAGCACGCTGTTTTCCACAAAGGGCGGTTCTTCCTCAATAACCGGTGTAGTCGTTATAAGAACCATGTTTGAGCCGGCCGCCAGCGTTTTTTCTATTATCTTGTCGTAGTTGTATGAAAATTCCTCAATGCCAACATGATAATATTCACTGTATGCCGCATCATTGGAGCCAAAGAGCATTATAACCAAATTAGGATTATAACATTCCAGCTCGTTGTCAATGCGGTTAAGGCCGTTTCTGGAGTTTTCGCCGTTGACGCCTCTGTTGCGTATTATTATATTATTGTTCGGAAAATCCTTCTGCACCTGTGCCTTGAAAAGGGAAACATAGTCCTTTCCGTAGTCCGCACAGTAGCCGAATGTTATGCTGTCGCCGATGCAGACAATTCTCAAACTGTCCAATTTCAGGCCTCCCTCAGTGAGTCAAGCAGGCTGTAGTAATTGGGGAAGGATATGTCCACACATTCGGGATTTTTTATCTCGGTGTTTCCCTCTGCTCCCAGCGCCGCAATTGATATGCTCATGGCTACACGGTGGTCGTCATAGCTTTCGCATACCGCACCGTGGAGAGGGTTTCCGCCCCTTATTATCATTCCGTCATCGGTTTCTGTTATGTCGGCACCCATTCTTCTAAGCTCCGTTGCCATAGTCTTTATGCGGTCGGATTCCTTTACTTTAAGCTCCTGTGCATCGGCTATTACGGTTTCGCCCTCGGCATAGCAGGCCACAGAAGCTATAACCGGTATTTCATCGATAAGCTTAGGGATAATGTCGCCCTTTATGACTGTGCCGTGAAGCTTGCTTGTCTTTGCCTTTATGTCGGCCACAGCCTCGCCGCAGACGATTCTTTCGTTTATAAGCTCAATGTCAGCACCCATGGCATTGAATGCGGTTATAATTCCTGTTCTTGTGGGATTTACGCCAACATTATTAATTATAACCTCCGAATTTTTGCAAATAAGAGCCGCCGCTATGAAATACGCCGCCGAGGATATGTCCCCGGGAACGCTTATGTCCTTGCCGGTCAGCTCTTTTACCGGAGTCACAATAATTGTGTTTCCCTCACGCTTTATGTTGGCGCCGAGGTAGTTCAGCATTATTTCGGTATGGTCCCTTGTGGCCTCAGGCTCAGTTATTTTTGTAATTCCGTCGGCATAAAGTCCGGCCAGTATTATTGCGCTTTTAACCTGGGCACTGGCTACGGGCAGGGTATATTCCATGGCCTTAAGGTGCTGTCCCTCAATATTTAAGGGAGCAGTGAGCTTTTCGCTGTTTTCCGATGTTATCTTTCCGCCCATGAGGGAAAGCGGTGTCGCCACACGTCCCATGGGGCGCTTCTGTATTGATTTGTCGCCGGTTATACGGCAGCTGAAGGGCTGGGCGGCGAGTATTCCGCTTATAAGGCGGAGAGTTGTTCCGCTGTTTCCCACATCCAGTGTTTCGGTAGGGGCGGACAGTCCGTTTAAGCCCTTGCCGTGAACCGTTACGTTTGTCCCGTCTATTTCTATGTCTATTCCCAGCTTTTTGAAGCAGGCGATTGTGGAAAGGCAGTCCTCGCCGGTCAGAAATCCCGTCACATGGGTGTCGCCCTTGGCTATTGAGCCAAGCATTACCGAGCGGTGGGAAATGGATTTGTCGCCGGGAACATTTATATTTCCTTTTATAGTTGCGGCAGGTTTTATTACTGCGTTCATATTATCATTCCTTTACAGTTACCTCGTAGTTCATATCTCTGAGAAGCTCTACGCTCCGCTGTCTGTCCTCCTCGCTGTCAAAGGCGAAGGAGAGGGCGCCGCTGTTGTTTTCTCTGTTGTTTACGATGCCCATGTTCTTTATGTTTATGCCGTTTGACGAAAGCATAACGGTGATGATAGCAATGCTACCGGGACGGTCGAGAACATCAACGTCAATTTCGTACCTCTTGACAAAGGCCTTAGGCGTAGTGGTGTTGAAGGAATTTCTGTATTCCTGGGCATTCTGGAAATAGCTGTGAACCTCGCTGTGGTTATCATCGGCTATGGACTTCCTAATGTCTGCGATAACATCGCTGAATGAATCGAGAACCGAGAGAATGTCCTCCTTATTCTCGAACATTATTCCTTCCCACATATCGGCACTGGAGGATGCAATCCTTGTTATATCCTTGAATCCGCCGGCGGCCAAAAGATGCATATATCCCTTATCTGAATCCAGTTTTTTGACGTTGTTTACAAGCGCCGCCGCAATTATATGGGGCACATGGCTTATGGAAGCCACGGCATAGTCATGTTCATAGGGCGAAACTATAACCGGAATTGCACCTATTTTTTCGACCATTTCCTTGAATTCGGCCGTTTTTTCATCGGGAATGTTTTCAGCCGGAGCGATTATGTAGTAGGCGTTTTCAAATAAATGCTCCTTGGAGGCGTTGTATCTGAAACGCTCTGAGCCGGTCATGGGGTGACCGCCGATATATGAAACCGTATCGCCCAATGTTTTTATTTCCTCATAGAGATGAGCCTTTGTACTGCCCACATCGGAAATTATGCAGTCTGTTCCCACGATAGGCGCCAGTTTTTTGGCATAGTCAAATATAAGGTTGACCGGCGTACATATAAAAACAATGTCGCAGCCCTTGAACATATCGGTTATACCAAGGGCATAGTCGTCTATAACGCCTTCATTTTTTGCGGTTATGAGAACGTCCTCGCTTCTGTTGGCGGCGACTATTTCCTTTACGCCGCAGCGGTTCCTCAAGGCTTTGCAGAGCGAACCGCCTATGAGTCCAAGGCCGACAATGCCTACCTTACTGTACATCAAAATTTCCTCCCAACGAGTGATATAAACGGACGAAGCTCAGCTGTAAGTTCATTGAAGGCTTCGGGATTAAGGCTCTGCGCACCGTCTGAAAGAGCCTTTTCGGGGCAGGGATGAATCTCTATCATAAGTCCGTCCGCATCTACGGCAACGGCGGCTTTGCTTAACGGAGAAATGTAAGCCCTTACTCCTGAAGCATGGCTGGGATCTACTATTATGGGCAGATGTGTCTTTGACCTAAGGACAGGAACTGCACTTATATCCAGTGTATTTCTTGTGCTTGTTTCGAAAGTTCTTATACCTCTTTCGCAGAGAATAACATCCTCGTTGCCCTCGCTCATGATGTATTCAGCGGCATTGAGCCACTCATCTATTGTTGCGGAAAGTCCTCTTTTAAGCATAACGGGCTTGTTAATTCTTCCGGCTTCCTTAAGAAGCTCGAAGTTCTGCATATTTCTTGCACCAATCTGGATAATGTCCACATATTTTACGGCGGCCTCGAGAGCATGCTCGCTTGTTACCTCTGTTATTATTTTAAGACCTGTGGCTTCCCTTGCCTCGGCCATGTATTTCAGTCCTTCTTCCTCAAGCCCCTGGAAAGAGTAGGGAGAAGTACGGGGCTTGTATGCTCCGCCTCGAAGAATCTGGGCTCCGCCGGCCTTTGCGGCATTGGCTGTCTCAAGAAGCTGGTCGTGGCTTTCTACTGCGCAGGGGCCTGCCATTATTACAAAGTTGTCTCCGCCTATCTTAACTCCGTCAACATCGATAACTGTCGGCTCGGTTTTGAACTTTTTGTTGGCAAGCTTATATGTCTCGCTGACCTGTATAACTCTGTCAACATCGGGCAGAAGCTCAGGGTTTTCCTTAAGAAGGGCACGCTTGTCGCCGACAACGCCTATGAGTGTGGTGTGCTCGCCCTTTGAAAGATGGGCAGTAAGGCCAAGACCTTCTATGACATTTATTACATTTTTAAAATTTTCTTTGGAATAGTTTTGCTTCATTACAATAATCATTGATTTTTCCTCCTATTTAGACGGCTTATGTACCGTATATGTATAAATTGATTTGAACAAATTACCAAGTTCATGAATCATAACGCAGGCGTTATATGAACCTAATATACCTTGTCTCATATATGATAGCCCAAAGTGAGAATAAAATCAACCATTATTTTCGAGGTGCAAAGCGTTAAAGTGAAGAACTGTAATTACTATACATAAAAGTCGATTGCTACGTGCTTTCAGCACTCACGCAACCGACCGCATTCGGTCTTCGCTTCTACGCTGCCGCTCCGGTCCGTGCTAAACGAACATCCACCGGATGTTCAGCACCGCTCCGGTCGGCGCTAAGCGAATATCCACTGGATATTCAGCGCCTCCGCTCATTTTTCTACGAAAAACGGCTACGATGCTCATACGGTCAGCCCGTCCAATGTCCAGCCATCTATGCAAGCAAGCTTGCCTATCTGTCTGGCCGCAGTCCGGGACTTTCATGGTAAATCAACCTTTATTTTCGAAAAGGTGTGGACACACAGCGCATATTATAAGAAATCGAGAAGCGAAAATGGTAAT
>JAJQDF010000175.1 GCA_021202325.1 Clostridiales bacterium
GTGCAGGAGATGATTTAATGATAAAATGTGAAAATTTATATACAGACCTTCATTGCCATTCAACAGCATCGGACGGAACATTCAGCCCGGCCGAAATTGCAAGGCTTGCAAAAAATGCCGGCCTTACGTCAATTGCCTTGACTGACCACGATACAACGGACGGCCTCGATGAGTTTATGGCTGAGGGAAAACGCTTCGGCGTTGAAACAATACCCGGAATTGAGTTTGCGGCAGGATATAAAAACACTGAGCTTCATATAGTTGGACTGTTTATAGACTACAAAAGCAAGGTGCTTTGCGACAGCATGGAGTACATTGTAAATGAAAGAAACGAAAGAAATAAAAAGATGATAAAGGCTCTGAACAGGCTTAATATCGATATTGCGATGGAGGACTTGGAGGCAAATGCCGGAGGAAACATAATAACCAGGGCGCATTACGCCAATGTTCTTGTTAATAAGGGCTATGCAGTGAATAAGGAGGATGCCTTTAATAAATATATTTCTGCCGGAAGACCGGGCTATGTAAAAAGGGAAACCCTTACACCAAAGAAATGTATTGAAACTATATTGAATTCCGAAGGAATACCCGTGCTTGCCCATGCCACACTTTACGGCTACGGCTATTTGGAGATACACAATCTTGTCGGCGAACTGAAGGAGTACGGCCTCATGGGGCTTGAAACCATATATTCCACCTATACCGAAAAACAGTCCGATGAGATTAGAAAGATCTGCGAATACTATAAGCTTCTTAAATCGGGAGGCAGTGATTTCCACGGTGCCAATAAGCCGGATATCCAAATAGCGGTAGGCAGAGGAAACCTGAGAATACCCCAGGAGTTTGCCGAGAAAATGAAGGAAGCGCTGAAGTTATAATTTAGGCTCTCCCGCAGTATAAATGTATTAGAGAACTAAACTGATTATGTTTGTATGCGGGAGGATATTGAGTTGATAAGGCCTGATAAGAGGAATTCATCTAAAAAAGAAAAGAACAGCAAAAATGATATTAAAGAAAGCGGCGGTTCATTTATTGCTTCTGCCGTAAAAGGAATAGGCATAGGGCTCGGCATTACATGTATTGTGTTTGTTATCTGTGCTCTTGTGCTGACCTATACCGATGTCAGCGATGCCCATATCGGCATAGTATCCACAGTGTGTACGGCGGTGTCGGCACTTGCCGCAGGATTCATATGGGCGGCAGGAAGGGGCAAAAGCGGTCTCATTACCGGTATATTGGCAGGAATGGTATACTGCGTCGTTCTTTTAGCGGTAAGTCTTGCCGCAGGAGGAGGACCGCTGTCACTCGGAACGCTTACTTGTCTTGTTGTTTCGGCGGCCGGAGGCGGTATCGGAGGAATATTCGGAGTAAATGTCAAATAAAAATTCATTTGGGACTTTGCAAATGAGAAAATATATGTTACAATTGAAAAAATGTATTTTTTAGGGAGGTTACATAAATGAAACACATCAAAACTTTAAATAACGCAATGCTTAAGGAATCTCTTGTAAAGGGCGGATGCGGCGAATGCCAGACATCATGTCAGTCAGCTTGCAAGACCAGCTGCACAGTAGCTAACCAGCCTTGCGAAAACCGCTGATAAGTTTGATTCAGCAGATTAGATTTTGTAAAACTTAATTTTAGAAAGTATATTGAGTGACGATTTTATCGTCACTCTTGTACTGTATGGACGAAAGGAAGAAATTTTATGCTTCACAAATTTTCCATGAACGGTATTAACGTTCTTATGGATATATTAAGCGGCGCTGTTCATGCTGTAGATGAGGTTGCCTATGATATAGCCGACCTCTACCCTGAAAACGATATAGATGCGCTTTGTGAAAAATTTGCGGATAAGTATACAAGAGAGCAGATAAAAGAGGCTGTAGACGAGCTGGAAGAGCTTAAGGAGGCCGGTCTGCTTTACACAGAGGATGAATATGAGCAGGTTCTTGAGCAGGTTAAAAACCGTGCCCCGGTTGTTAAGGCACTCTGTCTTCATGTTGCCCACGACTGTAATCTGAAATGCAAATATTGTTTTGCCGAGGAAGGCGAGTACCATGGAAAGCGTTCTCTTATGAGCACCGAAGTCGGCAAAAAGGCCATTGACTTCATAATAGCCAACAGCGGAAACCGAAGGAACCTTGAGGTTGACTTTTTCGGCGGCGAGCCACTTATGAATTGGCAGGTAGTCGAGGATGTTGTTAAGTACGGCAGAGAACAGGAAAAGCTCCATGACAAGAACTTTAGATTCACTGTAACAACAAACGGCGTGCTTCTTGATGACGAAAAGCAGAAATTCATAAACGAAAATATGCACAATGTGGTTTTGAGTCTTGACGGCAGAAAGGAAATAAACGACTTTATGCGTCCTAGAGCCGGCGGACAGGGCAGCTATGACCTCATAGTTCCCAAGTTCCAGAAGCTTGCCGACAGCAGAAATCAGACAGACTATTATGTAAGAGGTACATTTACCCACTATAATCTTGATTTTTCAAAGGATGTGCTTCATTTTGCCGATGACCTTGGCTTTAAGCAGGTATCCGTTGAGCCTGTAGTTGCGGAAAGCACCGAGGACTATGCCATCAGAGAAGAGGACTTGGATACAATTTATGCCGAGTATGAAAAGCTTGCAGAGGAGCTTTATATAAGACATAAAACCGGCGAAAAGGATTTCAACTTTTTCCACTTCATGGTTGATCTGACCGGCGGCCCTTGTGTAGCAAAAAGACTTTCCGGCTGTGAAAGCGGTACTGAATATCTGGCCGTTACTCCTGAGGGCGACCTCTATCCCTGCCACCAGTTTGTAGGACAGGAAGAATTTAAAATGGGCAGTGTATTTACGGGAATCGAAAATAACGAATTGCGTGAAGAATTTGCTAACTGCAACGTGTATACAAAGCCGGACTGCAAAAATTGCTGGGCTAAGTTTTACTGCAGCGGCGGCTGTATGGCCAATGCCAGCCACTATGCCGGCAGTATAAATGGTACATATGATATAGGTTGTAAGCTCCAGAGAAAGAGACTGGAATGTGCCATTATGATAAAGGCAAAGCTTATGCTTGATGAATTGGAAAGCAACTGATATTAAAGAGGCCTTCCGCTTCAGCGAATAATCGTGAAGCAGAGGGCCTTTGTTTTTTAGTCTACCTTAGGCAGATTAGCAAAGCTCTTTTCAAGCTCTTCATCTGTGGGGATATAGTCGCTCATTTCGCCGTTGTTGTATTTTTCATAGGCGGTCATGTCGAAATATCCTGTTCCTGTAAGACCGAAGAGTATTGTCTTTGCATCACCTGTCTTTTTGCATTCAAGTGCCTCATCAATGGCGGTTCTGATAGCGTGGCTGCTTTCGGGAGCAGGGAGTATGCCTTCTGTGCGTGCAAACTGTTCGGCTGCATCAAATACTGCCGTCTGCTCAACGGAGCGGGCTTCCATGAGTCCATCGTCATAAAGCTGTGAAAGTATGGAACTCATACCGTGATAGCGAAGACCTCCGGCATGGTTAGGTGAAGGAATGAATCCGCTGCCGAGAGTATACATCTTTGCGAGAGGGCAAACCTTTCCTGTATCGCAGAAGTCGTAGGCGAATTTGCCTCTTGTGAAGCTGGGGCATGATGCGGGCTCAACGGCGATTATTCTGTAATCTGCTTCGCCTCTGAGTTTTTCACCCATGAACGGAGAGATAAGACCGCCGAGGTTTGAGCCGCCTCCGGCACAGCCTATGATTATATCGGGTTTAATTCCGTATTTATCGAGTGCGGCTTTAGCCTCAAGACCGATTATGGACTGGTGAAGAAGAACCTGATTGAGTACGGAACCAAGCACATAGCGGTAGCCTTCGGTTGTTGTGGCGACCTCAACTGCTTCGGAAATTGCACATCCGAGGGAGCCTGTTGTTCCCGGGAATTCTTCGAGCATTTTTCTTCCGATATTGGTCGTATTTGACGGCGAAGGCGTAACGGATGCACCGTATGTGCGCATTACTTCACGGCGGAAAGGCTTTTGCTCGTAGGATACCTTTACCATATAAACTTTGCAGTCTATACCGAAGAAGGCGCAGGCCATTGAAAGGGCAGTTCCCCACTGACCGGCTCCTGTTTCGGTAGTTACGCCTTTAAGTCCCTGCTTTTTGGCATAATAGGCCTGGGCCAGGGCGGAGTTAAGCTTATGACTGCCGGAAGTGTTGTTTCCTTCGAATTTGTAATATATTTTTGCCGGAGTGCCGAGTGCTTTCTCAAGGTTGTATGCTCTCATCACAGGTGAGGGACGATACATTTTGTAAAAGTTCAGTATTTCCTCCGGAATATCAAAATACGCCGTTGTGTCATCCAGCTCCTGCTTTATCAGTTCGTCGCAGAATACAGGACGAAGCTCTTCAAATTTCATAGGCTGTAGTGTCCCTGGATTGAGCAGTGGTGCCGGTTTATTTTTCATATCGGCTCTAACGTTGTACCACTGGGTAGGTATTTCGCTTTCTTCAAGATAGATTTTGTAGGGAATTTCTTTTGACATAGTATTTTCTCCTTTCGATACTTAGTTTTTATAATAAAAAAGCCCTCTTATCCTATATAATAGGACAAGAGAGCTAAACTCCTGCGGTGCCACCTAAATTCATCTAATAAAAAGATGCTCCTCAACTGCATACCATCATATGCGCTCCATTATAACGTTCGGATTACGTCCTTCCTACTGGCTCAGCTTTCGGTCGGCCCTCATAAGTCCATTCGTCAGTCCATCATTGCCGCGCTCTCATCCTGCGCCGCTCTCTGTGAAATGATTGGGATTGATTACTTACCCTTAATCGTTGGTTTATCTATAAACTTAAACTTATCGTACAATAGTTTGATGGTTTTGTCAAGCAAAATGTGAAATTTAAAATAAGGCTTCCGAAAGCCAAAAAGCAAGCTGTCGGAGCTCTTGTTTTTATAATTCTTCCAGTTCTTCCATCCAGACTGTATTCATTGCATCGGAGGGCATTCGCCAGTCGCCCCTGGGCGAAAGGTTAATTGTGCCGACCTTGGGGCCGTCGGGAAGGCAGGAACGCTTGAACTGCTGGGAGAAAAATCTTCTGTAAAAATTTTTAAGCCACTTGAGTATAGTATCGCTGTCATAAACTCCATTAAAAGCATTGAGTGCCAAATAGTATATCTTTCTCGGAGAAAATCCGCAGCGGACAACATAGTACAGGAAAAAATCATGGAGCTCATAGGGGCCGACAATTTCCTCTGTTTTCTGATTTATGTTGTTGTCCTTATCAGGCGGAAGAAGCTCCGGAGAAACAGGCGTATCGAGTATGTCCCTCAATACTTCGACTGCCTCAGAATCCAGATTTCCGAAACGTGATACCCAATCTACAAGTACTCTGACAAGGGTTTTTGGAACTCCGGAATTGACGCCGTACATGGACATATGGTCGCCGTTATATGTCGCCCAGCCGAGAGCCAGCTCTGAAAGATCGCCGGTGCCCACGACAAGGCCGTTTTCTTTGTTGGCGAGATCCATAAGAATCTGCGTTCTTTCCCTGGCCTGGGTGTTTTCGTAGGTTACATCGTGTATTTCAGGATTATGGCCTATGCTGTCAAAATGGAGCATGGAAGCTTCTCCGATGGGTATTTCCATTAATTTAACACCTAAAGCCTTCATAAGCGAAAGGGCGTTGTTGTATGTTCTGTCAGTGGTTCCAAATCCAGGCATGGTGATTCCCAAAACAGTGCTTCTGTCAATTTTCAAATAGTCGCATACCTTGACCGCCACAAGCAAAGCCAGTGTTGAATCCAGTCCGCCGGATATGCCTATGACAAGGGACTTGGCGTTGGTGTGCATTACACGCTTAGCCAGACCGCCAACCTGTATGCTGAAAATGTCGCTGCATCTTCTGTTTAACGCATCGTCGTCATTGGGGACAAAGGGACGGGGACGAATATGACGCATAAGGTCGTTTTTTGGCCTGTCATAAAGCGGAAATGGAATTATATTTGCCTCGGGCGCATCAAAGTCGCCGTAGGTCATATTTTTTCGTCTGTCGTTAGCAAGAAGCTCGGTATCAATGTCGGAAATAATAAGCTCGTTTTCCAGCGAGAAACGGTCGCCCTCGTTGAGAACAGAGCCGTTTTCGCATATTATTGAATGTCCGCTGAAAACCATGTCCTGGGTGGACTCGCCTATGCCTGCCGATGAATATATATAACCGCAAATGCATCTTGCTGACTGGTTGGACACAAGTGAAACCCGGTATTCATTCTTTGTGGCAAGCTCGTTGCTGGCGGATGTGTTGGCAATAATGAGAGCGCCTGAAAGTGTAAGGCTGCAGCTTGGAGGAATGTTAGCCCAGAGATCCTCGCATATCTCTATGCCGAATGTGAAATTCTCTATGCCTTCGGCGGCAAATACAAGGTTTGTGCCTATGGGAACGACCTGTCCGCAGAGGGAAATTCCTCCGTTTAAATTTTTGCCGCTTTTAAACCAGCGTTTTTCGTAGTATTCGCTGTAATTCGGTATATATGTCTTGGGAACGGAGCCGAGAATAACGCCGTCAAAAATAGCAGCAGAACAATTATAAAGACTGTTGCCGATATTTACCGGAAGGCCGACAACAACGGCGATGTTTTTGCCTTTTGTGGCCTCTGCTATGATTTCTAAGGCATTTTCCGCCGCAGTCAGCAGGGCAGACTGCATAAATAAGTCGGCACAGGTGTAGCCGGTTATGCAAAGCTCAGGAAATACAATAAGGTCAACATCCTTTAGCGATGCCGCATTTATGAGGCTTATTATTTCCCCGGCGTTATATTTACAATCGGCGACCTTCAGCTTTGGTACAGCCGCCGCACATCTTACAAATCCGTACATAATGAAAACTCCTCTTTTTTATAAACTTACATGCGCCGCTAACACGGCGCTCCACCATACATGAAAGTCGATTGCTACGTTCTACGAACATCTCGCAATCGACCGTATTCGTCCTCCGCTCATTTTTCTGCAAAAAATGGCTACGCGACTCATACAGTCAGCCCGTCCAATGTCCAGACATCTATGCAAGCAAGCTTGCCTATCTGTCTGGCCGCAGTCCGGGACTTTCATAGTAAATTTTATTATAACATTTTATTATGGATTCAATCAAGCTTTCGCAGCGGTGTGAGTTTAAATAATACGAATTTTACGAAAATTTAACCGAATAGGTTTTTTGTTACTATAGACTTTTTTGAGATTAGATTATATAATTATGTTTATGACAAAAGTACTTATAATAGATGAAGTAAAGGGGAGGATAAACATGAATAATTTCACCTATTTTGTGCCGACAAAAATTCATTTCGGCAAGGGACAGATAAAACACTTGAGCGACCTTAAGGAAAGCGGAAGCAAGGTGCTTATGGTATACGGCGTCGGAAGCATTAAGAAAACCGGGCTTTATGACACGGCTGTTAAAATTCTTACTGACAGCGGCCTGAAAATATACGAGCTGGCCGGCATAGAGCCTAATCCCCGTATCGAGACAGTACGCAAGGGTGCCGAGATGTGCAAGACCGAAAGCATTGATATGGTTCTTGCAATCGGCGGCGGAAGCACAATAGACTGCGCAAAGGTAGTATCGGCGGCCGCAAAATATGACGGTGATGCCTGGGATCTTGTTTTAAACGGCGGCCTTATTAAAGAAGTTCTGCCCATATATTCGGTCCTTACACTTTCTGCAACCGGTTCTGAAATGGATAAATTCGCAGTTATTTCCGACATGGGCAAAAATGAAAAATGGGGCACAGGCTCAGATCTTCTTAAACCTAAAATGTCTATCCTCGATCCCGAATATACATTTACAGTTTCTAAAAAGCAGACAGCGGCAGGCACAGCCGATATTATGAGCCATACATTTGAGAACTATTTTACTAAGGTGGAAGGAGCTTATATGCAGGCTTGCTTCTGCGAAAGCATTCTTAAGACTCTCATTAAATACGGCCCCATTGCCATGGAGGAGCCCGATAACTACGAGGCAAGAGCAAATCTTATGTGGGCAAGCAGCTTTGCCATAAACGGACTTTTGAGTTGCGGAGCTGAGGTTGAATGGTGCGTTCATCCTATGGAGCATGAGCTTTCGGCATTCTACGACATTACCCATGGAGAAGGCCTTGCCATTCTTACACCGTTTTGGATGGACTTCGCCCTTAACGAAAATACAGCAGCTAAATTTGCCGAGTACGGCCGCAATGTATGGGGCATAGACAAGGATGCGGATGACATGACAATAGCTAAGGAAGCCATTGCCTGCACAAGGGATTTCTTCAAGAGAATGAATTTGCCTTCAACCCTTGGTGAAGTCGGAATCACCGATGAACATTTTGACACAATGGCAGAGAAAATAAAGGTTCGCTGCTCAAAGGGTTATGCGCCGCTGACTAAAGAGGATATTATTTCAATATATAGAGCTGCTCTGTAATAAAATTGACGTATTTTATTTAAGGCGAAATCTTTTATGCGCCTTAATGAATATATTTAATGAAAGGATGATTTAAATTGAAAAGAACACTTATTGCGCTTACATTGGCAGGACTGATGTGCGTACCGGCTTTTGCCGCAGAAACAACATTTACCGATGTACCCGATGAGGCAGAGTACGCAGTAAGCGTAAACGCCGCTGCAGAAAAAGGCCTTATGGTAGGCGACGGAGAGGGCAATTTCAATCCCGAAGGAACAATTACGGCAGCACAGCTTATGCAGACACTCTACAATCTTGCCGGCAACCCGGAAGTAGAGACAGAGGGTACCGAATGGTATGCCAAGGCAATCGCATGGGCAGAGGAAAACGGAATTTCAGCAGTAGCTGAGCCTACAGCAGAGATTACACTTGCAGAAATAGCTGATGCAGTTCTCGATTATGCAGAGATTGCACACCTTCCTTCATTTGCTGACAGAGAGGATTCAGACGATGCAATTGCATGGTGTGTAAATGCCGGAATTATCGCAGCTGATGCTGACGAGACTGCCGCAGTTACAAGAGCTGAGCTTGCCGGAATACTTGTAGAGCTTAACGAAATGAGCCCTGCCGATATGACAGAATACATTGCTGAGCATGAAGGCGAATTTTTCCTGACAGGAAAGACAAGCTATACTATCCAGGGCAAGATGGTTTCCGAGGATACATATGTTTACAATGAGCTTGAGGATGTTGAATATACAGCATCGGACGACGGAATAAGCGTAGTGCTTAAAGGAACTGCCGGCGAAGAATGGGTTGCAAAGCTTGAGAAGGTTCTCAGTACCTATACAAAGCCCGATGGAACAGCTCTTACAGAGGAAGATTTCACAGCAAATAAGGACACATACATCGATATAACAACAACAGCTAACCCTGATACTAACTTTGCATGCTATGTCCCTGCAGACACAGCTGTTGAGATTCAGACATCATGGGGAGATGTGCTCTATGCTAACCGTACCGGAGTTCTCCATGGAGACGGCGACTATCTCGTATACTCCAATGTTGACGGCGCACCCGATTTCTCAGATGTTTGGGTTGTAAACGGAGCAATATTTGGAACAACATATGACACAACAAAC